>NZ_AJLG01000031.1 GCF_000258495.1 Pedobacter agri PB92 | reverse complement strand
ACGTACACACTAATAAATATTTTAACCAAATGAAAATTGAACTTGACCAAAAATTTGCAGAACAATACCACAAAAATGCCGATGCTATTTATTTTAGTCCAGGTCGCGTAAATCTGATTGGTGAGCATATTGACTATAACGGCGGCCTTGTGATGCCATGTGCAATTACATTAGGTACCTGGATTGCAATTGCCCCAAACAACGATCAGAAATACAGATTTAAAAGTTTAAACTTTGATGGTGATAAAGAAGTGGAAAGTAATCGCCTCCATGAGAAAGATGGATCTTATTGGGCAAATTATCCCATCGGCGTAATCAATGAGTTCATAAAAGATGGTAAAGAGATAAATGGGTTCGATTTTTTATACTTTGGCAATATTCCAATTGGTTCGGGATTATCATCTTCTGCATCAATTGAAATCGCGACCGCCTTTGCCCTAAATGATTATTTAAATTTAGGTTACGATAAACTTGAACTTGTGAAATTGGCCAAGCGTGTAGAAAATGAATTTATCGGATTAAATTCTGGCATTATGGATCAGTTTGCGGTAGCTTTTGGAGAAAGAAATAAGGCCATTGTATTAGATTGCGAAACACTAAAATATAAAATGGTTGATGTTGATTTAGGCAAATATGTGTTAGCAATTATCAATACTAATAAACCACGGGAACTGGCCGATTCAAAATATAACGAACGAGTTGCAGAATGCCAACAGGCTTTAAGTGTGCTGAATGAGGAAATTACGTTGCATCATCTTTGCGAGTTAAATGCAGAAAAATTCGCCCTGCACAGTCATCTCATCACAGATGATACAGTTTTGAAACGAGCCACACATGTTGTTAAAGAAAATGATCGTGTCCATTTGGCCGCTAAAGCATTAAATAGTGGAAGCCTGGATGAGTTCGGCAGATTGATGTATGCTTCTCATCAATCGTTAAAAGAATTATATGAAGTAAGCGGAGAAGAGTTAGATGCTGTTGTGTCGTTTTGTTTAGGATATGATCATGTGATAGGCGCCCGAATGACTGGTGCCGGTTTTGGCGGTTGTGCTATTGCATTATTGGAGAAAGGTTTTGAAGAGGATTTCGCAAAACACTTAACAGACTATTATGTCGACAAGATTGGTTATCCTGCCGCAATTTATGTAAGTGAAATTGGCAGTGGGCCCGTTAAACTTTAGAATATAATTATACGTTCGCAGAATTATTTTATCTGCGGCTACTATAACATGAGAAAATTAAAATTAGACGAGTTAAATCGTCCGGATATTGAGGAGTTTAAAGCACAGGAAAAACTGCCTGTTGTAGCAGTTTTAGATAATGTTCGCAGCATGCACAATGTGGGTTCTATTTTTCGGACCGCTGATGGCTTTGCTTTAGAAAAGGTAATACTTTGCGGTATTACAGCTCAACCGCCACATCGCGAAATCGAAAAAACGGCTTTGGGCGCTACGCAATCCGTAGACTGGCTATACTACCCTACAACAATAGAAGCTGTTGATGCCTTACGTCAAGCAGGATATGAAATTATCGCCATCGAACAAGCGGAGAACAGTACCATGTTAAACACTTTTAAACCTGATCCTTCCAAAAAATATGCTTTAATTTTCGGAAATGAGGTGGATGGCGTTAGCGATGAGGTAATGTTAAAAATTGATGAATGCGTTGAAATACCGCAATTCGGAACCAAGCATTCTTTTAATATTGTTATCTCTGCTGGAATAGTTTTCTGGGATTTTTTCGCAAAATTGAGACTTTAGGATATCCTTATTTTTTAATGCTAATCTAATTTTTGTATACAATTCTATACACCTAAACACTTGCAATTGGGGTTTAGGTAACTTTTTTGTGAAGTTAATTTTCAATCATAAACTTCTGATAATATGTGATTTGCGAAGCATTTATTGCTTTTGGCAAGGTTTTTTCTTAGTGGATGCAAAACAGTATGTTATAAAAACTGTTAAGAGACTATTATTTATAAAACGAAAAACATGAATTCGAGAATTACAAAATCAACAATGTTGGTTGCCCTGTTGGGATTATCATCACAATTATTTGCACAAGAAACACCTACTACAACCAGTAGATTTGGTAAACAATCTTTAAGAACCTGGAGTGTTGGTGCTCACGGAGGTATCTTAAGCCAAAATACTTTTTTAGGTGGTGGTAGTGTAGATGCAAGAGAATTTAAAAGTATCGGTTACGGTGCTTTCATCAAAAAACAAATCCTTCCGGCTTTAGGTTTACAAGCAGACTTTTTACGTGGAGAAATGAAAACTGCAAATGCTTTTGGAAGTTTAGAACAGAAAAACAGCATTTCTTGGTCTGGATCATTAACAGCAGTATTAAACATTGCTAACTTCAGTTTAAATACGGAGAATGCAGTATTAATCCCTTATGTTAAAGCGGGTGCTGGTTATATGTCTTCAGATTCACAGATTGGAACTACTGAAGTATTCAACGGTAGAGAAGGTTGGTTTATCCCAACTGGTGTTGGTTTTAAATTAGGTGTTGCAAAAGGAATTAACCTTGATTTTGGTTATGATATCAACTTCATCAAATCTTCTCCAACAGTTAAATCTGTTTACAACGAAAGCAGATTCTCTTATGCACACGCAGGTTTAGAATTTGCTTTAGGAAACAAAGAAAATTCACAATTACAAAACTACAGTGCTATTGCTGATTTACGTAAACAAAGTGCTGAAGAAAGTGCTGAATTAAGAAGAGCATTATCTACTGCTGAGCAAAATGCACAACGCGACAGAGATCAATATGCTAAAGATTTAGCTGATGATGATAACGATGGTGTAGCTAACAAATTTGATAAATGCCCTGGAACACCAACAGGTACTGTTGTAGACGGTTCTGGTTGCCCAATCAAAGTTCAACGTGAAATTATCAGAGAAACTAAAGTAATCACTGAAGAAGATCGTAAAGTTGTTAAAGATGCAATTTCTAACTTAGAATTTGATTTAGGTAAATCTACTATACGTTCTAAATCATATGCTTCATTAAACAGAGTTGCTGGTTTATTGGTAGAGAAAAACTTTAGCTTAAAATTAGCTGGTCACACAGATAATACTGGTGGTAGAGAGTTAAACTTACGTTTATCTAAAGAAAGAGCCGAATCAGTAAAAGCTTATTTAGTATCTCAAGGTGCTAATGCTTCAAGAATCGAAGCAACTGGTTACGGACCTGATCAACCAATTTCTACAAACAAAACTGCTGCCGGTCGTCAAGAAAACCGTCGTGTAGAATTTACATTATACTAGTCAATAGTTAAATGAAATAGAAAAGCCCCGATGAAATCGGGGCTTTTTGCGTTTAATAATTTTTATTATCATCTTGAAGCATGTCATGCTGAGCCTATCTAAGCACATTTAGTCATGTACGTTAATGAACTGAAGCAGGCAAATTACAAATGGGTTTGAGGATTAAGACAAGCCCTTTTTGTTTTTATAAGTCATTTTGGCCTTGGTACCAGCGCTGTAATTATAGTTTTTCAAATTACTGGCCTTCTTCTCATGAAACGCTGCACCTCGATCAGAAGAATCTTCATCCTCATCTTTTTTCTTTTTCTTAGGCTTAGCTGCAGCATCAACAATTTTTAAATCTTCGGGCAACTCCATTATGTCCATACGTTGGCCAATGGCTTGCTCAATTTTCTTAACCTCGATCAGTTCGATATCAGTTGAAAATGTAATCGCAACTACCTCTTCCTCATTTTGCTTCACAATACGCTGAATTAAATTTTCCTTTTGTTCCGGTAATTCGAAATGTAAAATAAATGGAATACCCTGGATATCTAAATCACCTAAATTTTCATTAGCTACAATTAAAACTCGGGCTTCAGGATTAGCTTTGAAGTCTTCAATATCATCATAACCTTTATCATCGAAAAACAAAGAACGATAAATACTGATTTCGCCCTCTTTAGGATTATTAAAGTTTTTATAAACGGTTTGAGCCGTTAATCGGGTATTGACAAAAACCACAACCTTATCAAAAAATTCCGCATCATTTAGCAATAAGGTTAATAGGTTCAACTTTGTCCTGAAATTCGGAACATGGTATAGCATCTGCGGATAAACCTCCGCTTGCTTTTCACCAATTTCATCCACCTCAATAGTTGAGGTAGAATCTTTCATAAACGGTGAAATCATGTGATTTAATTTTTCATGCATCACCTCAGTAAATACAATATGTTGCGATTTGTAGGCGCTATTTGCCAGTTCGACCACCGGAAGCTGCAAACCTTTTTTTACGATGAGTTCGGCATTGTCTACAATAAATAACTGAATCTTGTTTGTGTTCAATGCTAATTTTAAATATAAAGCTCTGGCCCGATCTGGTACCGCAACTATAATATCACAACCATCAGTTATTTCATTCATTTGTGTATCTACAGCACCACGACTATCTATACCTAAAATCCGGAATGTGCTATTTCTATTTAATAACTTAAACTGTTCCAATACGTGATCAACATGTTCAGCATCAGGTACTAAAATCAGGGCTCTTGGTGCTTCTTCAAAGGCATATTTCAGCTTCATCAAAGTTGCTAAAACGTAGGTTGTTGTTTTTCCTGCTCCCTCTGGTCCTACCGCAATAACATCCTGGCCACCTAAAATTCGCGACATCGTTTTAGCCTGGATTTCTTTTGGGGTTAAAAATCCTGCCTCAGTCATGGCTGCTACAAGTGGTTTACTCAGTTTTAATTTTTCTAATGACACGCTTATATTTTTATGTTTTGAAATGCAAATATCCTTAAAATAATTAGCTTTCGAGAATTGAATTTTAAGGCTTCAAAATGATTTCAGGTTATAACTTATATTTGTCTGATCATTAGATTTCGAAAGTTAAAAACCCTTTTCCGGTTGTGGAGTTGCTTCAGTTTAGTATTTGATTTCGATTGCGCCCGAGAATGTTAAATTTATTTACTTGATAATCAAATCATTAAATACAAATTGTAAATAAACCCTACTAATTCTATAGATATTGTATACTTATTTATATATTTGCCTCAACATGAATCATTAACTAAAATATGTTGAACAATTAAACGCTAAATCATGTCAATCTATTTTCAATATCCAGCAATAGATGAATATCCAAACTTTAACTACCCGTTAAAAATTGAAGTTGACGATAAAAATATTTCAGTTGATGAAGATAAACTAAATCAAGAACATATTGCTGCATTGAAGGATTTTTTAGCCTTAAAACCAGTTTAGCATTTACGGCCAGTTGACCGATTGGAAGGTAGCGGTTTCATAAACCTGTAGATAATGGTTCGAATCCATTACTAGGCCGCAAAGTGTTCTCATAACACTTTCATCCTGACTCCTGCTCGAGATCAGGTAAGATTTGGTTATCTTATATTTGTTTTGTTGTTAGCAAAGGCTATCCGCGATGGGTAGCCTTCATTTTTTTAGTCGCCACCAATAAAATAAAAATATCAAAACATTCTAGTTACTTATCGGTTATTTACATAATTCACATTATACTAATCTTTTACAGATTAATTTGTTTGGTTTAAAAAAGGGATTTATGGATATAAATCCCTTTTCTTTTATCGCAAAATTTTATGTCTTATATTAGCGCCACTAATCATTATTCACCTTCTAAATGAACAGAAAACATTTTCTTTCCTCGTTTATTGCAGCAGCAAGCTTAGTCCCGTCGTTTAAAATTTTTGCTAATACTATAGAGAATGAAGGTCGGTCGTTTAAAGTTCCACCATATTTAAAACCTGGGGATACCATTGGGATCACCAGTCCGGCAGGATTTATTACTACGGAGCAAGTTCGACCATCTGCGTTGCAAATGGAAAGTTGGGGATTTAAGGTTAAAATAGGAGAAACTATTGGAAAGCGTGATTTCACCTTTGGTGGTACAGACTTTGAAAGGCTGGCAGATTTTCAGAAAATGATGGATGATCCGAATATTAAAGCCATCATGTGCGCCCGCGGTGGTTACGGCTTTGTCCGTATTATCGATCAGCTGGATTTTTCTTCATTTAAAAACAACCCGAAATGGATTATTGGTTTCAGTGATGTTACTGTTATGCACTGTCACCTATCAAGGAATTACGGCATCGCCTCCATTCATTCCAAAATGTGCAATAGTTTTCCTGATGATTGGGGAAAAGCCGAACCGATCCAAATTGAAACAATTCTCTCTATAAAAAATGCATTGCTTGGTGAAAAAATGGGATATAAGGCTCCTGCCAATTTAAATAATAGATTGGGGAAAGTAGAGGGCATTCTGGTTGGTGGTAACTTGAGTATTATAGAAACGTTAGCCGGCAGTCACTCTGATTTAGATACTAAAAATAGGATACTATTCATTGAAGATACAGGCGAATATTTGTACAGTATAGATAGAATGCTTTGGAACCTGAAGCGCAGCGAAAAACTCAAAAACCTAAAAGGGTTAATTATCGGAGGTTTCAAAGTTAAACCTGATGATGCCGGCGAAGAGTTTGGTAAAACAATCTATGATATTGTTCTGGAAAAGGTAAAAGAATATAATTATCCAGTTGCTTTCGATTTTCCTATCGGCCACCAACGGAACAATTTTGCTTTAAAATGTGGTGTTACTCATGTTTTGGAAGTAAGCAATAGCGGTTCAATGTTGAGATCGGTTTAATACTATTCAAAACATTAAACTGTTTTTACCTCGTCATCAGCATAATCCTCAATATCAGTTATATATCCATTTATCAGTAGAAAATCGAAAAGTGGTTTTGCTTCAGGCGTAACCGGCATGTTAGAAGTTGTAACCACTTCATTCGTTTTTTTATCTAAAAATGGGTAGGCAAATAAACGGACATTCGTATTAAACATATCATTTACATAACTTAACAGCTGCCCTGAATAATTTTCGCCTTTGAAATTTGTAGAGTTAAATACAAACTTAAGGTTATTGATATTGGTAGCTAAGCCGACGCTTTTAGGTTTGCAACGAGCCAGATATTTTGCCAAACGATTATGACGGGTAAAGTTAGATACGATTACAATATTTCCGGTATCGCACATCTCCTGAGTACGTTTGGCAACCGACTCCAAATCGATATCATCAGGCGTTTCCTGATCGTCAGTTAGTACATTGGTTAATAAAACCTCAATCATCACGGCCAAATTCCCGTCTTCAACCTTGTTAGTGCGCTTAAATTGATCGGTAGCCTTATTAAATAAATTGAAGTTAGGTAATGATTTCTGGCCATATTTGGTCCTTAAAATCATGATATCTTTTTTGTACAGCAAATCTTTAGCCTGACGTGGATGGGCATCAGCATCAAAAATTGCCGCTGCCGAGAAATCCTTCATAATCATATAAAGATTAAGCAAGATATTGTCAACTTCAGGAAAGGCAGGTCCCTTAACAGAAATTAAATCAATTTCTACAGACCCAATAGTTAGGTTATCAGCTAAGGATTCGACCATTAACTTTGGATCCTGATAATGATAAAATGCGGCATAAAGCAGGTTTACGCCTATTATGCCTAAAACACGCTGCTGCATATTTACATCCGTATCGAGCAAGCGCACATGAAAAAATATCTCATTTGGATATCCGCCTGGTTCATTCTGGAAACGAAGTCCTACCCAGCCGTGAGGCTCATTTGTACGTTTGTAGTTTAAAGTGGTAACGGTATCTGCAAAAGCGAAAAATGTCCTGCTCTCATACTTTTCACCTGATAAACGTTCGTTAAGCAAGCCAAATTCATGATCAAGCATTTGCAGCAGTCGGTTTTGTGATACATACCTACCATTGGTTTCAGCGCCATAAATGGCATCGCTAAATGTCATATCGTATGCTGACATGGTTTTTGCTACCGTTCCGGATGCTGCACCAGCATTAAAAAAGTTCCTTGAAACCTCCTGCCCTGCTCCGATCTCAGCAAAAGTGCCATAAATGCGGGGATCGAGGTTTATTTTTAATGCCTTACGTTTAGTGTCCAGAATTTCTCTTACCATTCGGCAAAAGTACAAAAATCGTTTATTAGTTTCCATTTGAAAATATCCCGTTTAAAAATTGGTCTAAATTTAAAACCAGGGCGGTATGGCATATGAACTATTTGATGCAAAAAAAATAAGGTTAATGCCATCCAGCATTAACCTTATAAAACCTAAACTTAAACTATTATGAAAACCCTCTTTCGAGAATATTTTGCTATGAAACTACGATTTCTTTATGTTGTAGCTTACTATCATCTTTTTTGCTGATGTTAATATTTAAAATGCCGTCTTTGTATTCAGCAGTGATACGATCACCGTCGGCAGTATCAGGTAAATTAAACGACCTTGCAAATGAACTGTAGTCGAACTCCTTACGTGTAAAATCTTTAGCAACCTGAGTTTCATCTTTTTTAACTTCTGCCCAAACCGAAAGGGTGTCTTTCTTTAAGTTAATTTGGAAATCTTCCTTTTTTAGGCCAGGTGCAGCCAATTCAATGATGAAGGCGTTCTCGTTCTCGTAAATATTTACGTTTGGAGATTTATCAACCATTTTGTTTTTAGTTACCGCATCGCTAAACAATGAATCGAAAACATTGTTAAAGTATGGAGCTGTGTGGCGTGTTCTGTTGTTAAAATTTACTAGTGTCATATCTCTAATTTTTTATTTTTTATTTGATATTAACCTCTATTCAACTTATATACCAAACCAAATTTTTATGATTTTTAAGACATTATGGCAAAATATTTCAAAATCAAAAGACAAACTGGCAGATATCCGCGATTTTTCCGACAAGTTCAACTATAAAACGAATATCCACTTACGCTTTGTAGATTTCGATATGATGGGTCATGTGAATAATTCTGTTTATTTTACCTATCTGGAAATTGCCAGGACAAAATATTGGGAAGAGATTGTAAACTGGGATTGGAAGAAAACAGGTATTGTAATCGCACATGCGGAAATTGATTATATATTACCGATCGTAATGAATGATAAAATAGCAGTGCATGTAAAAACTTCCAGAATAGGAAACACGAGTTTCGACTTGGAATATCAAATCGTAAAGATAAAAGGCAGTGAAGAAGTGATTTGCAGCAAAGGGAAAACGGTTTGCATCGCAGTTGACTACACTACGAGCAGGCCAACTACTATTCCAGAAGCAGAAAGACAAAAAATGCTCGGCTTCGAACAACTAAACAAATAATACTTATTGTAAAAGCCTTTTACTATTTTTCTGTTTGATAACTGAGTTGAACAAAGGACTGCCCCACCTGACCAGGCATTGGCGGGTTAAGCTTTTTAATGCTCACTTCTACCCTTTCCACAAATGGGTATAGTGCAATAACTTTATTGATGATATTATTTAGAACAGTTTCCAGAAGCTTTTGTGTGTTTCTCATTTCTTCCAGTATAATTTGGTTTAAGTCTTCATAGTTTACTGTTTGAGCCAACTCATCGTCAAACCCTATGGGCAAGAAAGTTGTTTCTAAATCGACAATAAAATGATTGCCCGTAAGCTGCTCTTCCGGATAGAAGCCATGCAACGCGAAACATTTCACATCTTTTAAAGCAACAGTTTGTTTGAATGGATTCATCTATATAATATATGGATCAAAATTAATTTTTTATCTGCGAATATAATGCTCATTGCGGTAAATTGTTACCTTTGAAATGAACGGATTTCTTAACCAGATAAAAGAACTTAAATGAGCATATCAACCAAAAAAGACCTATACGAAGCTCCAGACTACTATTTTTTAGATGAATTATTAACTGATGAGCATAAATTAATCAGGGATACGGCCAGGGAATGGGTGAAAAAAGAAGTGAGTCCAATCATTGAAGATTATGCGCAAAAAGCCGAATTTCCAAAACATTTAATTAAAGGATTAGCTGATATTGGCGCATTTGGTCCCACGATCCCAGTTGAATATGGTGGAGCAGGTTTAGATTACACAGCATATGGAATTTTGATGCAGGAAATTGAGCGTGGGGATTCTGGCATCCGATCAACTGCTTCTGTGCAAGGTTCGTTAGTAATGTATCCAATTTATGCCTATGGAAGTGAAGATCAACGTAAAAAATATCTTCCAAAGTTAGCCAGCGGTGAACTAATGGGCTGCTTTGGGTTAACTGAGCCTGATCATGGTTCAAATCCAGGTGGGATGGTTACCAATATTAAAGATGCTGGCTCGCACTATATATTAAATGGTGCTAAAATGTGGATCAGCAACGCACCTTTTGCTGATATTGCAGTGGTGTGGGCAAAAGATGAGTCGGGCAAAATCAGAGGTATGGTGGTTGAACGCGGAATGGATGGCTTTACAACTCCAGAAACCCATAATAAATGGAGTTTACGTGCATCAGCAACGGGTGAGCTTGTATTTGATAATGTTCAGGTTCCGAAAGAAAATGTTTTTCCAGAAATTAGTGGCTTAAAAGGTCCATTGGGTTGTTTGAACCAGGCCCGTTATGGCATTGCATGGGGTGCTTTGGGCGCTGCTATGGATTGTTATGACACAGCTTTACGCTATTCAAAAGAAAGAATACAATTTGGAAAACCTATTGGTGGTTTCCAGTTACAGCAAAAAAAACTGGCTGAAATGGTAACGGAAATTACTAAGGGGCAACTTTTGGTGTGGCGACTTGGTGTGCTTAAAAGTGAAAACCGCGCCACCGCCGAACAGATATCAATGGCTAAAAGAAATAGTGTTGAGGTTGCGCTGGATATAGCCAGAAATGCCCGTCAAATGCTTGGTGGAATGGGTATTACCGGCGAATATTCTATTATGCGTCACATGATGAATCTTGAATCTGTAGTTACTTACGAAGGTACTCATGATATTCATTTACTAATTACCGGAATGGATGTTACAGGCATAAACGCTTTCAAATAAAATAGAATTAGAAAAATATTGAGATAGAGTATTGATGAAAGACTATAAAAAATATACTTATATACCAGCAAGCCCTGAAGAAGTTTATCTTGCGCTTACGAAAGACATCAGCATAAAACTCTGGACAGGTGCAGAGGTTGAGTTTGAAGAAACTCCGGGTACAGAATTTTCATTCTGGGATGGTGATATTGTCGGAAAAAATATCGAGTTTGAAACAAATAAGAAGATTGTACAACAATGGTATTTCGGTGAAGAAGGAGAACCTTCAATTGTAACCATTAAACTTCACGAAGATAAAAAGGGAACCTCTTTGGAATTTAAGCAAACCAATATCCCTGATGAAGATTACAAAGATTTTACTGAAGGAATTGATGAGTATTTTATTGGAGGATTAGTTGATTTCTTTGATGAATAACATTTAATACAAAAGAACTAGAACATTTCTAAATTTATGCGCTCTCTAAACATTCTACTCCTAATTGGATCATTTTCGATCACAATTTTTTCCTCATGCAGTGTAGTTAGCAAATTGCCTGTGTTTTATACACCTGCGGCAACATCAAATCACATGGCATATCTTCCAAAGCCCATGATGGCCGACAGTGTGAAATCAAAAAACTATATCAGTGCCAGTTTTGCAAACAATAGCCTTCCATTCGAAACCGGCGAAATGGTAATGGGATTTGTAAATTATAATCGTTCACATGTTATAGATAATATTAATTTTTCTTATGGGGCATTCACCTATTTTGGCGGAACCGGCAACGGATATGAAAACGCACAACGTATCGTCCTTAAAAATTTTTATGATCAAGGTTTTATCGGTCTAGGTGCCAGAACTTCAATCGGAATTGCTGGAAAGATCAGGGAATACTGAATTTAGAATCATCAGCTGGGATAACGCCATTGTGTATGAAGGTGGCGGTTATAGTTCATTTAGAAAAAATGTTAGGTCAACTAACGACTCACTTTCCATAAGCGCTAATCAGACCACAATGTTTACCACAGGTGGATCTACTGAAATTATCTGGCAAGGAAGCAAAAATAAAGATCGGCAATACGGTTTCCGATTATTTATTGGAAGTACCATTGGTTTAAAGCGCAATATTAATTATACAGATGAAAGAATTAATGGCTTGGCAACAGACCTATCCTTTTTCCTTAAAATAAGGAAGGTTTATGGCATATTTAGTAATGGAACAAATTTGAGAAACAACTCTGCCAAAATTACCTTAGGTTATTCCTTTTAAAACAATAATATGCTTAGATATGTTCGTAAAAGAAAAACATTATGAACAAATCTGTAGGACTTATATTAATTATAGTTGGAATAGCCATGCTCGTTTGGAGAGGGTTTACCTA
The DNA here is from genome assembly GCF_000258495.1 of Pedobacter agri PB92. Lineage (GTDB taxonomy): Bacteria > Bacteroidota > Bacteroidia > Sphingobacteriales > Sphingobacteriaceae > Pedobacter > Pedobacter agri. Next base: position 22,530 of record NZ_AJLG01000031.1, on the reverse strand, counting down.
TACTAAAAAAGAAAAAATTGTTGATGCTGGCCCCATCCAAATTTCGGCAGATAAAGAGAAATCAGTAAACTGGCCACCATATGTAGGCGGAATTATTTTGGTAGCAGGTGTTTTTGTTTTTGTCGCTTCAAGGAAGAAATAATATTTACTGATTATAGAGAAAGGATGCCTAAGTTATTCTTTCTTCCATTTTATGCTGCAACCCACTGCTTTGGTAAAAGAAACAGTTGGATTTCTACCGGCAGATAATTCTTTGATAGCATTTTCTACATAGTTCACTTTATCCGGATTATCGCCTTCGGCATCATTATCAATCGCACCGATATATTCTACCACATTACCATTGCCCGTTTTGCTCAACACAAAAACATGAGGTGTTTTTAAAGCACCAAATTGTTTAGTTACTACATGTTCCGGATCTAATAAGTATGGAAAACTGAAATTCTTTTCTTTAGCTAAAACTTGCATCTTTTCAAAGCTTTCGCCCGGAACAGCACCGGCATCATTTGGATTTATGGCAATCACCGGATAACCTGTAGCCGCAAAAGTGTTGTTCAAGTTCGAGACCCTTTCTTGATAGGCTTTCGCAACCGGACAGGTATTGCAGGTGAAAACGACAATATATCCTTTTGCGTTTTGATAATCAGCTAACGAAACGGTTTTGTTATTTACATTTTTTAATGAGAAATCTTTAACTACATCACCAACTTTATAACCGTTGGTTTGTGCAAACGCAACACTCGAAACCAGTAGTAAGCCAATTAGAAATAGATTTTTCATAACGATCTTATTTTAAGTTCAATAAAGTGCTTTTTAATTCTTCTGCCGTAAATTCTTTCTCGTAAAAACGTCTGACCTTTTTGTTTACAAACAAAGTTGCAGGAATCGCACCTGACCATTTTTTGTCTATTCGTTCGATATATTTTTGCTGATCTGGCTCATTCAAAAGATAAACCTCGGCTTTAATGTTATTATTATTGACAAACGGAATAACCTCTCTTTGTAATTTCGATTTGAAATCTAAACTTACTAAAAGTACCTTAAGCGGCTTCTTTTCATTTTCAGTGCGTAGCTTTTCAAAATGCGGTAATTCTGCCACACAAGGAGAACACGAAGTAGCCCAAAAATTTATTACGTATGTTGTATCTTTTCCTTTGGCTACCCTTTTATCCAAATCATCAAGTGTAAGCAACCTCACTTGCGCATTTACAGAATAAGTAACTAAAGATAAGCAGATTATAAAAAATATACGCATAGACTTAAAACGAAATTTAATTAATTTTAGTTTGCGAATAATAATAATCTATGCACAATGAATCGCATAGCCTGGAATGCTTCGCTTCATTCATAATCAAACTTGCTTAATTAACCGAACCTGATTTCACTAAAACCCTCTGATAGGCAGGTAAATTCAAATCATCAACAATTACGCCCCTATTGGTACTGGCATGTACAAAAAAACCGTTGTTAAGGTAAACGCCAACGTGGTCAACATCATTCCCTCCGAAAGAAAAGAAAACTAAATCGCCCTCTTTTAAATTATCAATGCTTTTTTTATTCACCGCTTTGGCTTGGTCGCGAGAAATTCGAGGTAAAGTTATGCCGTAGATTTCTTTCTCCAGCAGAAACGCAAAGCCTGAACAATCAATTCCGTTTTTATCTAATCCGCCGAAGCGGTACTTTACACCGGTCCAATCCGTTATAAACTTATAAAGTTGTTTACTCTTCAAATTCGACATTGCATCGGCTGCTTTTGCCGCTTTAGTTTCGCTCTTGACGGTATATTTTCTAGAGCTGCAAGAGGATAAAAATAGCAAAACGGCTAAAAAGCCAAAGAGATAAATTTTAAGGTTAAGGGTTTTTTCCATAGTACAACATCAGGTTAGGATATCGGTTAAAATCTCATGCCTTAACTGCGATACACTAAAAACCTATTTTAATTTTTTATCAGTCGTTGAATTTCATCCAATTTCAGTAATGCCTCTACAGGAGTCAAAGCGTTTACATCCAAATTATTTAGCGTATCACGAATTTTAACTAACACGGGATCATCAATCGCGAACATTTGTAACTGGTAAGCTTGATTTTGTACTTTCTTAATACTATCCTTTATGCTCTGCCCTTCCGTCCTATCGATCTCCAGTTTTTTCAATATCTCGTTTGCTCTTCCAATCAGTTTCGGCGGCATGCCGGCCATTTTAGCCACATGGATACCAAAACTATGTTCACTCCCACCCGGAACTAATTTTCTTAGGAAAATAACTTTATTGGTCATTTCCTTAACGGAAACATTGAAATTTTTAATGCGTGGCATTGTATTAGCCAGTTCATTCAGTTCATGATAATGCGTAGCAAACAAAGTTTTAGGGCGAGAAGTGGGATGCTGGTGTAAAAACTCAGCTATAGCCCATGCAATAGAAATACCATCGTAAGTGCTTGTTCCACGACCAATTTCATCCAGCAAAATCAAACTGTTATCTGAAATATTATTTAAGATACTGGCTGTTTCATTCATTTCCACCATGAAAGTACTTTCGCCAGATGAGATATTATCAGATGCGCCTACGCGGGTAAAAATTTTATCCACCAAACCTACATCAGCAGCTTTTGCAGGTACAAAACTTCCCATTTGAGCCATTAAAACAATTAGCGCAGTTTGCCTTAGAATCGCCGATTTACCGGCCATGTTTGGTCCGGTGATCATGATAATCTGTTGCGAGTCACTGTCCAGATAAACATCATTCGTAATATATTCCTGCCCTACAGGCAATTGCTTTTCGATTACCGGATGGCGACCACCTTTAATATCAAGAACTTTATCTTTGTTTACTGTAGGTTTAACGTAATGATTTTTTTCAGCCAATTGGGCGAAACATAATAGGCAATCGAGTTGTGCAATTAAAAATGCGTTAAGCTGAATAGGTTTAATGTAACCTGCAGTTTCATACATTAGCTCATTATACAACCGAATCTCAATGGCCTGGATCTTTTCTTCAGCTCCTAAAATCTGTTCTTCATATTCTTTTAGCTCAGGTGTGATATAACGCTCCGCATTAACTAACGTTTGTTTGCGAATCCAGCCCTCCGGAACCTTGTCTTTATGGGTATGGGTAACTTCCAGATAATACCCAAAAACATTGTTAAAAGATATTTTTAGCGATGGAATACCGGTAGCTTCCGCCTCCCGCTTCTGTATTTGAACCAAATAATCTTTACCACCAAAAGCAATTTTACGTAATCGGTCCAAATCTTCATCAACACCATCACTAATCACGTTTCCCTTCACCAATAATGCTGGTGGTTCAGGCTGAAGTTCTCGCTCTATTCTCTCGCGTATAGCCAAACAAGGATTCAGCTGGTCGGCAATTTTAATAAGAAAGGTGTTTTTAGAGTTCGCTGCGAGATTTTTCACAGCCTCTATATGAATTAAAGCTCGCTTTAACGCCACCAATTCCCTCGGACCAACACGTTGCAAACCCACTTTAGAAATCAGTCTTTCGATGTCGCCAATCTGTTTGATATGGGTTAAAAATTCTTGCTGAATTTCCTCATTTTTTACAAAAAAATCTACCATGCCCAAACGTTCCTCTATGGGTTTCAGCTCCTTTAATGGCATAATAATCCATTTTTGAAGTAAGCGAGCACCCATTGGTGTAGAAGTATGATCGAGAATATCGAATAGTGTGACGGCATTATCATTGGCAGAATTTACCAATTCCAGATTTCGGATAGTAAACCGATCCAGCCACATGTATCGGTCTTCTTCAATCCGGCTAATGGAAGTAATGTGCTGTAAATTGCGGTGCTCTGTTTCACCCAGATAATGCAAAACAACCCCGGCAGCAACGATGCCACTTTGCAGCCGCTCAATTCCGAAACCTTTAAGTGAAGCTACATCAAAATGTTTGGTTAGGGTTTCTTCTGCGTAATCAGAAGTATAAGGCCACTCATCCAGGCCGAAAGTATAAAACCGATCGCCAAATTGCTCTAAAAAATTTTGGCGTTTTGATTTCTGAAAAATTACCTCCGTCGGTTTAAAACCTTGTAAAAGTTTGTCGATATAATCGCCATTTCCCTGAGCAATTAAAAACTCACCGGTCGAAATATCTAAAAATGAAATGCCAATCTGTGTTTTATCAAAAAAAACTGAAGCTAAATAATTATTAGATTTTTGATTAACAATATTGTCGCCATAAGCAACTCCCGGCGTAACCAATTCGGTAACACCACGTTTAACGATTGTTTTGGTGGCTTTTGGGTCTTCTAATTGGTCGCAAATAGCCACCCTTTGCCCTGCTCTAACTAATTTCGATAGGTAATTGTCTAAAGAATGATGGGGAAAACCGGCTAATTCCAAAGCACCTCCATTCGGACCAGTGCCTCTTCGGGTTAAAACGATTCCTAAAATTTGAGCGGTTTTTATGGCATCTTCGCCAAATGTTTCGTAAAAATCTCCAACCCTAAAAAGTAAAAGTGCACCTGGATACTTCGCTTTAATGGCGTTGTATTGTTGCATTAACGGGGTTTCTTTATTCGTGTCTTTAGCCAAAACTGAAATTAATTTGCAAAAGCTATAAAGATAGCACGATTACGCATTTTACCGCTGTTTTGTTGAAAAGTTGAAAGATTGTTATTTATTTACCAGGCATTAAAATCGAATATTTAATAATTAGTAGAAAAACATGGGTTCTGCACTTTTTTGTTACTCCAGTCCTGCTATCCACTTTACTCCGTTGCACTCCGTGTTCGTTCCTATCAGGTTTATAAACAAAGTTAGCTCAAAGCCAAACACTTAAAAATTAAACGGGGATATTAAAAACGTTTCTTTACATTCTATGTTATTCCTATATAGTTTAACCTAATTTTTTAATTATGACGATTCAACTGAATACTGACAAAAACCTAACCATACACCAGGAATACGAAGACAAAATCAAAGGCTTAATTAATGATGGCTTATCTAGATTTGATGATTTAATTACCCGTTTGGAAGTTCATTTATCAGATGAAAATGGTAGCAAAGATGGTTTAGATGATAAGCGTTGTTTATTAGAAGCCAGAATTTCGGGCAAAGAACCTATTGCAGTTACGAATTTAGGTAATAACTATGATCTAGCCCTTAGCGGTGCAATAAATAAATTGAAGAGCAAGTTGGAAACCATAGCCGGAAAACTAAAATCACATTAAAAGCGAAAGGCAATCCTTAACCCGGATTGCCTTTTTTTAACATTTATATTTTGCTTGAAACAGAATGACAATCATTTAAACTGGCTCTTTTTCTAAATGCTCAATATATTCTAAAAACAATTTCATGGCCTTTTTTCGATCTGCTGTTACTTCGAATTGAAGTTTGCGATATAAATAATCTTCCAGGTCAAAATTCTCAACTGGAGGCAAGTCCTTTAATACCTCTTGTCTATGGTTTAAGCCGAGTTTTAGGGCAGCATTAAATTCAGCTTTAAATTCCTGAGATATTTCTTTGTTCGACACCCATGCAGCATACATAAATGGTAAGCCAGTAAAGTTTTTCCACTCCTGGCCCATATCGTAAGCAAAAGCGAAATCATCCTTTTTGCCGAAAGTTCTATCGCCGATTAAAACAATTGCATCAGTTTTTGCATTAGCATCTGTGGTAAATTCTACTTCTTTATTCCAATAAAATTTAAGCAGAACTTTAGCCAGATTATTTGACGTTCTGGAATGGGAATCTAATCGCAGCGTTTTAATTTCTTCAACTGGAACATTGCTGAAAATGAATACTGAATTTACAGCACCATCGCTACCAATACAATAATCTGCCACGATATTTGCATTTGGAACCAACGGAATAGCAGCTACAGGCATTAAACCTATATCTACTTGACCACTAATTACTTTGGCAGCGCAATCTGAAGGGATATCTAAACTTAAATCAATCTTATTGATGATCTCAGAATGTTGTAATCCGTATATAAAAGCTTTGGTGTTGGTGTAAGCAACAGCCGATATTTTAATCTTACTCAAGGTATTTAATTGATTTGTGCTATGTGTTTGGCATGAAGCAAATTATCCGATAACTAAACCATCCAAATGAACGGCACTATTAAATTCGAGAACGGTAAATTTCCCGTCTTCGAATCCTAGTTTATACAAAACAGTATTCTGATGTGGAAATTCGGTCATCTCACTTAATGGTTTGTTGAGCAATAGACAAAGGAAAACACGCATTGCCCTTCCATGCATGCAAAGTAAAACAGTTTCTTCATCTGGCCGGGTTGACAAAACTTCCATAGGCTGTTTTAAACGTTCATAAACATCCTGAACACTCTCCCCGCCGTCAAAATGAGCGGTGTAATCACCAGTTTGCCAGGTTTCCAGCATTTCACGAAAAGCTTCCCGAGCGGCTTCAGAGTTTGGTTTTCCTTCCCAAACGCCCCAGGCTAATTCATCCAAACCAGAAAGTCTTTCCCAGGGTAAACCAGAATCAATAAATTTTTGAACTGTTTGCCAGGTCCGTTTCAAATCAGATGTATATATTTTATCGAAAGAAATGTCCTTGTATTTTTGATAAAAGGCTTCTGCCTGCGCTCTGCCCGTATCATTTAAATCAGAATTTATACCTCTGCCTTGTACTATTCCTTGTCTGTTGAGTTCCGTTTCGCCATGGCGGATAATATAAATTTGCTTCATTTAATTATTGAATTTTGAATTAGAGAATGATAGAATTTTGGATTGTGAATTTTTCACTCATTCAAAACTCATTCATTCAAAATTAATTTACGACTGGTAATTTATAATACTGTGGTTTCTTTTCTTCCTCGAAAACAACATCTTCAAAATCGGTAACTACATTATATAAAGTATCGCGTTCTATGGCTTTTCGGCCAACTTGTTTAATAAGATTAACCAACTCCCTTGTACTCATTGCAGGTGTTTGCTCTTCAGCGCCAGCCATTGAATAAATTTTTGTGGTATCATCTAAGGTGCCATCAATATCATCAACTCCATAATTTAAAGATAACTGTGCAGTTTCCCGACTAATCATTGCCCAATAGGCTTTAATGTGGTCGAAGTTATCCATGTAAATACGGGCAATGGCGTAGTTTCTCAAATCCTCAATTACTGATGACTCGGCAACATTGCTCATCTGGTTGTGTTGGTTACGGAATTTTAACGGGATAAAGGTTTGGAAGCCGCCTGTTCTATCTTGTAACTGACGAAGTTTTTCCATATGGTCTACTCGGTGTTCGAATTTCTCGATATGACCATAAAGCATTGTTGCATTACTTCTCATACCTAATTTATGCCATTCCTCATGTATCGCCAACCATTGCTCACCTGTACATTTATCCTTCGCAATTTGCTCACGGATTTCAGGATGAAAAATTTCAGCACCGCCTCCTGGCATAGATTGCAGACCAGCCTCTTTCATTAATTTCATGCCTGTAGCATAGTCAATTTTCGCTTTCTTGAAAATATAATGGTACTCAACAGGTGTTAATGCTTTCACATGCAAATCAGGCCGATGTTCTTTAATCGCGGTAAACAAAGCTGAGTAGAATGCCACATCATATTGAGGCAAAACGCCTCCCACGATGTGAACTTCTGTTACTGGTTCATCATCATATTTTTTAACAATGTCCAGCATTTGTTCCATCGTCAATGCCCAACCCTTCTTCTTTCTGTTTAATCAAGCGGGAATAGGAGCAAAACTTACAATCGTAAACGCAAAGATTGGTAGGCTCTAAATGGAAATTACGATTGAAGTAAGTTATGTCGCCATGCTTTTCTTCGCGAATGAAATTGGCAAGAACGCCCAAATAGCCCAATTCTGCATGCTCGTATAGGTATACGCCCTCACTAAAAGTAATACGCTCTTTGTTGAGGACTTTGTGTGCAATGTTTTGTAGTTCAGTTGATAATGAAGTATCAGCTAATATTTTTTCAACTTGTTCAGTTGTATTCATTCCTGATTTTATTTTGAACAAAAATACAATATTGAGGCGATTTGAAAATCATTTTCTTGTAACAAAGGAAAAGTTCATTATTAGTCTGCAGCCAAACTAAAATCCTTTAAAACTTAACCTATTAACTATAAAACAACTAAACCAATAAAAAAAGCACCTCTTTTCAAAGGTGCTTTGGATATGATGTTTTTCGTAGGTAGTTAGTTTCTAGTTTACTGCCGGAGAAAACGTTAATACGATATTAGCTGTTTTTCCGCCGAATTCGATAGGCGACTTCATGACCATATTGCCTTTAGAAAGTTGTGTTAAAACTAAACGGTAACCTTCAGTAACATTTTTGGCTTTATCACCTTCATAGATTTTTTTGAACTGGAAAGTCTCGTCAGCAGGTGTAGCCGACCAGAAGATGGTTTGCATTACTGCGCCACAAGTGCTTGATGCAGGTAACGTATAAGACCCGTTTCCGCTATTGGTTAATTTCCATGTACTGCCCTGGAAACATTTGTATGATTTCTCTCCAAATAAACCTTGAACAGCCTGATCAGGTAAACCCTCTAATGCTACATTGTTTAATACCCAGGTGCCGGTGATTGTACCTCTACCGCCATTAATGCCTGATGCAGCATTTTTAGTTGATGAACAACTTTGTAACATTAGTAAAGTAGAACATGCTATTGCGATAGCTATAAATAATCTTTTCATTTTAGTTTAATTTTATTTTCGGAAACTGATTACATAAATCTTGCCAAAACAATTACGAAGCTTAAATTAGCGGCGAATTATTAAATTGCATTGCAGTTCACCTGCATCAAAATCAAATCATCATGAAACCCGAAACCCTTGCTATTCACGCTTCTAATCTGGTTAAAAATATCACCGGAGATGTAACTCCACCTATCAACTTATCTACAACTTTTTTTCGTGATGAAAATGGAGGTTATCCTGGTGGGCACATGTATAGTCGTGTAAGCAACCCCAACCGGTCTGCTTTAGAAAACACTGTAGCTAAATTGGAGTACGGAGAAGATGCTGCAGCTTTTGCTTCTGGAAATAATTGCGGTATGAGTTTGTTTCAGGCGTTGAAGCCTGGAAGTCACATCATCGCTCCTGATGATATGTACTGGGGAATTAAAAAACAGCTTTTAACCATTTTTAATGAAATACTCGAATTTGATTTTGTTGATCAAACAGACCTGGATTTAATCAAATCGAGTATAAAACCAAACACTCAATTAATCTGGATTGAAACACCATCAAACCCTTTACTAAAGGTTACAGATATTGAAGAAATTGGGAAAATAGCGAAACAAAACAATATTACATTTGCTTGCGATAGCACCTTTGCCTCTCCTATTTTACAAAACCCCATCTTGCTTGGAGCTGATATAGTGATGCACAGCAGTACAAAATATTTGGGTGGTCATAGTGATGTTCTTGGGGGCATTTTAGTAACCGCTAAAAAGGATGAACTTTGGGAAAGAGTTAAAAATATTCAACAAACGGGTGGAGCGGTTCCATCACCGTTTGATTGTTATTTACTGTGTAGAAGTATAAAAACCCTGGCTTACCGCATGAAGGGCCATTGCGAAAATGGGAAATTAGTTGCCCAGTATTTGGTTAATCATCCGAAAGTTGAAGCCGTTTTTTTTCCTGGATTAGCAACACACCCGCAACATGAAATTGCTAAAAAGCAAATGAAAGATTTCGGTGGAATGATGTCTTTCCTGGTTAAAGGTGATGTGGAGGAGACTAGTAGAGTGGTAAATAGCGTCAAATTATTTGCCCAGGCCACCAGTTTAGGCGGTGTAGAAAGTTTAATTGAGCACCGTTATTCGGTTGAAGGACCTGATAGTAAGACACCTAAAAACTTGCTGAGGATTTCTGTCGGTTTGGAGCATGTTGATGATATTATTGCTGACTTAGAACAGGCGCTGGGCTGATGGTAATAAGTTTTTCCTAATAGACAAACCAGTGCGAGGCAGGAAGCAATCTTACAATGAAGGTTATAAAAAACAATCGTTAACCCGATTACAGCGATAGTTACCGGTTTTTCATCTGGGCTATAGTAAAAAGCGGGACTGAGAATTCCCAAGTTACAGTCCCATTAATTTTCAGATCTATTCAGCGTACAAACAGTAAAAATTAGTAATATCATTTCGATTCCTTTCCGCTTTCTTTTAATAGATTCGAATAGGTTGTACTAGTTTTAAATTATTAAAATGCTTCTCAAAAAAATTGGCAATTGCATTGGGTTTACTATAAACTTTTAAACTCACAATAGAAATTTCAATTTTACCTTACCACCGCGAGTTAAAAAATCAAAATTTAATTTTGTTGTTTGAAATTTAATTCAGACATTTGAAATATTATTTGGTGAATCGCTAAATAAAAGTCAATCTTAATCGGATTGATTTATAAAGAAGTGGCGAGAGACAGGCTCCGCGACCCACTGGCAACCCTCAGAGAGAGAAGGTGCCAATTCCTGACCGGATGACATGGTGTTATCTGGAGATATAAATTATAACTGATGAATACGTTAAATTTTCCATCGCAAAGCGAGCCTAACTCAATCTTCAAAAAAATAGAAACTTCTTCTATTTCATTGATTTGTTGTGATATGCAGGCGATTACTTGTATGTGCTGTTGCATACAGTAATTTAAAAATCTTCCACTTTTGTTGCCTTTTCAAATTGGAAGGTCCTGATTGATCAGGATACGCCATTAATCAGACGATCAAAATATTATGGTTTTATTATCAGATTTTGATCACCCAAGCATTTAAATATTCACACCATTAATCACTTAAAAAATGTCAACATCATATAAATTTGAAACTTTGCAATTACATGCTGGTCAGGAAATTGATCCAACAACAGGTTCAAGGGCTGTGCCGATTTACCAAACTACATCTTACGGTTTTAATAGTGCAGAGCATGGCGCAAATTTATTTGCATTAAAAGAATTTGGTAATATTTATACCCGGCTAATGAATCCAACGACCGATGTTTTTGAGAAAAGAATCGCAGCATTGGAAGGTGGCGTTGCAGCGTTAGCCACGGCATCAGGTCAGGCGGCTCAGTTCATCGCATTGCATAACATTCTTGAGGCCGGTGACAGTATTGTTTCATCAACCCATATTTATGGCGGAACTTACAACCAGTTTAAAGTAGCCTTTAAACGTTTAGGCATTCATGTTGACTTTGCAAATCCTGATGTGCCAGAAGAATTTGAGCAAAAAATTACAGACAAAACCAAAGCCATCTATTTGGAAACGATTGGTAACCCTGCTTTCAGCATTCCTGATTTTGAAAAAATCGCTGCAATTGCCAAGAAATACGATATCCCATTTATTGTTGATAATACTTTCGGTGCCGGTGGATATTTATTTAAGCCACTTGAGCATGGTGCCAACATTGTAGTAGAATCGGCCACAAAGTGGATTGGCGGCCATGGGACCAGCATTGGCGGTGTAATTGTTGATGGTGGTAACTATAACTGGGGCAACGGGAAATTTCCGCAGTTTAGCGAACCATCTGAAGGTTATCACGGATTGATTTTTAACGATGTTTTTGGTATTGGCGGACCTTTTGGAAACATACAATTTATTATTAGGGCCCGTGTAGAAGGTTTAAGAGATTTGGGTCCTGCCCTTTCGCCCTTTAATTCATTTCTATTATTACAAGGCTTAGAAACTTTATCACTTCGGGTGCAACGTCATGTAGACAACGCTTTGGAGCTGGCGACATGGTTAGAAAATCATCCATTAGTTAAAGAAGTGCATTACCCAGGCTTGGCGAGCAGTAAATACAATAACTTGGCAAAAAAATATTTAAGCAACGGTTTCGGTGGTGTTTTATCTTTTGAGTTAAATGGTACGAAAGAAAATGCTACACAAGTTATCGATCATTTAAAACTGGTTACTCACCTGGCAAATGTTGGCGACGCCAAAACGCTGATTATTCAGCCATCGGCCACTACGCACCAGCAGTTGAGTGAAGCCGAACAATTGGCGGCAGGCGTAAAACCAAATGCATTGAGGGTATCGGTTGGCATTGAGCATATCGATGATATTAAAGCAGATTTTGAGCAGGCATTTGCTGCCATCGGAACTCACGCAACTGCAGAAAGTTTACAAGCTTAAAAACCAGATTTTAGTTACGACAATACGATTTTATAATGAGCACAGCTTCAACATATAGTTATCCCAAACAATTTAAATTAGAAAACGGAAAAAAAATTCGCAACCTGCAAATTGCTTATCAAACCTTTGGTAAGTTAAATGCTAATAAAGATAATGTAATTTGGGTTTGCCATGCTTTAACTGCAAATGCCGATGTTTTTGAATGGTGGGAAGGTTTGTTTGGTCCAAATGCATTATTCAACCCTCAGGAGCATTACGTTATTTGTGCAAATGTTTTAGGTTCAAATTACGGAACAACAAATCCTTTAAGTAAAAATCCGGTAACGGGTCAGCCATATTTTCTGTCATTCCCACAGTTTACCATTCGCGATTTTGTATCAGCACATCAGCTACTGGCGAATCATCTGGGAATTGACAACATCAAACTTTTAATTGGCGGTTCTTTAGGCGGTCAGCAAGCTGTAGAATGGGGAATTACTGAACCGAACAGGATTGAAAACCTCATTCTTGTTGCAACAAATGCTGTTCATTCTCCATGGGGAATTGCTTTTAACGAGAGTCAGCGATTAGCGATCACAACGGATAGAACTTTTTATGCCAACAAACCAGATGGTGGCAGTAAAGGTTTGAAAACTGCTCGTAGCATTGCGCTTTTAAGCTACCGAACCTATAGCGCTTATGGTAATACACAAGTCGAAAGTGTAAATGATAAAACAGATCACTTCAGGGCATCATCTTACCAAAATTACCAGGGAGAAAAATTAATAAATCGCTTTAATGCTTATAGTTACTATTATTTAACTAAAGCGATGGATAGCCACAATGTTGGCCGGAATCGTAAATCGATAGCCGAAGCTTTGAAGCTCATAAAGGCGAACACCTTAGTAATTGGTATCGAAAATGATTTCCTTTTTCCGGTTTCTGAGCAGAAATATTTAGCTGATCATATCACTGACGCCGAGTTTGCAGCCATACATTCTGAATATGGTCACGATGGCTTCCTAATTGAAACGAATGCTTTGACGAACATCATCGGAAATTTCATCAAAGAAAGCAGAAACAAAAAGATTATTAAGTTGCAACATACTGCCTAAGTCAAAAGCTCAAAGCAGAAAGACTAAATTAAACATAACAAAATTTGACAGCGAACACTCAAGCATTTAATCTTGATACTCGCTACTTGATACTATAAAATACCATGAGTAAAAATTTAAAAATCGGATTATTTGGTTTCGGAGTAGTTGGCCAGGGTTTACTGGATATTATCCAAAGTCAAAACCTCAATCTCGAAATCATTAAAATAGCAATTAAGGACCCAAGAAAGAAACGTACCCTTAACAAAGATTTGTTCACTACCGATAAAAATGAAATCCTGAATAATACGGAAATCAATACGATAGTAGAACTCATTAATGATGCTGATGCGGCTTACGATATCGTGACGACTGCATTAAAAAATGGGAAAAATGTGGTTTCTGCCAATAAAAAAATGATTGCCACACACCTGAAAGAACTTGTAGACTTGCAACAGAAACATGGCACTTCGCTACTCTATGAAGGTGCTGTTTGTGGCAGTATTCCAATTATCAGAAATCTCGAAGAATATTATGATAATGAGCTTTTCCATGCCTTAAGCGGTATCTTTAATGGTTCTTCAAATTATATTTTATCAAAGATTTTCAATGAAAATCAAAGTTACAATTCAGCATTAAAAGAAGCTCAGGATTTAGGTTTCGCTGAAACAGATCCAATTTTAGATGTTGGAGGTTACGATCCGAAATATAAACTAGCCATTGCAACAGCTCATGCTTATGGCTTGTTCGTTAATCCGGATGCAATATTGAACATTGGGATTCAAAATCTTTCTCAGCATGATATTAAATATGCTCGTGAAAAAAACTTTAAGATTAAGTTGGTTCCAACGGCTCGAAAAGTCAATACGAAAGATATCGTGACTTATGTGTTGCCCAAACTGGTAGCTAAAGATGATTTTCTTTACAATGTAGAAAACGAATACAATGCGGTAACCGTTCAGGCAGCTTTTGCTGATAAGCAGTTTTTCTTTGGAAAAGGTGCAGGTGGCCACCCAACAGGTGCTGCCGTACTTTCTGATATCGCGGCGCTACGTTATGATTATCGCTATGAATATAAAAAATACCATTCTGAAAATGGTGTGAAACATACCGAAGATATTTTATTGGAAGTTTACTTACGCTATGCCGATGAAGACTTAATCAGCTTGCTGGAATTTGACAATATTAGCGAACGTTACGCAGCCAGTGAGTATAAGTATGTAATTGGTACCGTAAAATTGGAAAGCTTAATTAGAAACCGTGATTTGCTTTTAGATCAGGATGTATTTGTGGCTTACACGGGCAGACAGATCTACAAGCAGGAACAAGTTGCAGAAAACGTATACGCAGCTGAATTGGCTGTACTTTAAGATTTTTTAAGGTTAATTTTTTTATTTGTTTTGTTGTTAAGCACAAAGGTCGGAGCGATTCCGACCTTTTGCGTTAAAATTTTAACCTCTTCCTGCCATTTCTGTTAGTTTTCTGGCTAAATCTTTACCAAGGTATCCATCAATAATGGCATGTACCACATACAATATTGGCGTCATTAAAATTGCTACGACGAATTTATAGGTGTAGTTAACCAAACCAATAGCGGCAACCATTTGCCAGCTGTAATGATATTGGGGATTTAAATAGAAGGCGATGAAAATTACAACAAAGCTATCAATGAGTTGAGAAACTACCGTTGAGCCGGTTGCCCTTAACCATAGCGATTTCTCTCCTGTTATTTTTTTTATGCGATGAAAAATAAGGACATCGGCAAGTTGCCCAACAATAAAAGCAACGATTGAACCGACTATAATCCACATACCCTGGCCGAAGATACCTGCAAAGGCGTTGTTCATATTCAAATCTTCTCCATTTATATTTTGATGTACCCAAAAATCGGCAGCACTTAAATGCATCGAACCCCACACCACTAAAAAGGCAAACGCTATTAATATTGATGTAAGAATTGATAGGAACCGGACTTGCTTTACGCCAAAATACTCATTGATGATATCCGTCATGATGAAAATAATGGGCCAGGTAAGCACTCCAGCCGACATCACAAATGATAAATTTGGAACGCCAAACAAATTGATATCAAACTTTTTAAATCCCAGAGTTTCTTCAACGCTGAATAATTTAACCCCAATAAATTCTGATAATATTGCATTTGCCACAAAAAAACTTCCCAGAATGAGAAGTAAACGGCTTTCTTTAGTTTTAAAAGTCATAGCGCATAAATCTAAAGATAAATCAAATCAGAATGATGTTTTTAGGTGTAAAATTTCACTGTCGATACCTTTTGACAATCATTCGACCTTAAAAATAGTTTAAGAACTTAAATCTCCCAATCTTTGCGCACGGAATTACTATAACATGGCTAATAAACAACACTTCTTTCTAATCCTCATTTTAGGTTCACTTGCAGCGCTTGGACCTTTTTCAATTGATATGTACCTGCCAGGTTTTGTAGATATTGCCAATGATTTAAAGAGTTCTGAATCTACAGTTGCGTTGTCGCTATCTAGTTTCTTTATTGGTATATCTGCTGGTCAGCTTTTATATGGTCCGCTACTTGATAAGTTTGGCCGTAAAAAGCCACTTTATTTTGGTTTGGTACTTTATATTATCGCATCGTTTTTATGTTTGGCTGTTACAGATGTGAACCAATTGATTGTTTTGCGCTTTGTACAAGCCATAGGAAGTTGCGCAACTGCGGTTGCTTCGGTAGCAATGGTTCGCGATTTATTTTCGGTAGAAGAAAGTCCAAAAGTGTTTGCCTCACTGATGTTGGTTATTGCTGTTTCGCCAATGCTTGCTCCAACTGCCGGCGGTTATTTGATAGCTGCACTGGGCTGGAAATATGTTTTTGTTTTCTTAGGGTTTATGGCGATCTTGATATTGCTAGCCTCAATTTTCAAATTACCAGAAAGCTACAAGCCCGATCCGAATTATTCTTTAAAACCAAAGCCAATTCTGAACAGTTTTTTAACAGTTTTAAAAGAGCCTCAATTTTCTACCTATGCATTAATTAGCTCGATCACCTTTTCTGGTTTATTTGCTTATGTTTCTTCTTCACCACAAGTTTTTATGAAAATTTATGAAGTGAGCAAAACAGGCTACGGATGGATATTTGCATTATTATCCGTATTTTTTATTGGTTCGAGTCAAATTAACAGTTTAATTTTAAAGTGGTTTACCAGTAAGCAAATTGTAACCTGGGCATTACTGGCACAGTGTGTTTTCAGTTTAATATTTCTGATGTTCGCTTTAAACGAGTGGCTAAACTTATATTCAACAATAGCATTTATTGCATTATTTTTATGCTGTTTAGGCTTTATTAATCCAAATGCAGCAGCTTTATCTTTGGCGCCATTTAGCAAAAACGCAGGTAGTGCCTCTGCGCTAATGGGTGCATTACAAATGGGATTGGGTGCATTGGCATCTGTAATGGTAAGTTTGTTTAGCGAACACTCGGTAGTTCCGATGCCGTTGGTAATGACTGCTGCAGCATTTACGGCCCTGATTTGCTTGTTAATCGGAAAAAGATTTATCAAAACAGAAATCGAGGCATCTGCGGATGTCGCTGTGGCGGGACATTAACTAAATTTAATTGCGTTCCGTTTGATATGTTAGTGTTCGACTTATAGTGTTATAAACGCAGACTAATCCTGTTTTTCAATATGCTTGTTTTCAAATCAGACGAATGAAAACCTGGTAATTTATTCCTTAAGGTTTTTTTTGCTATTTTCGCTTATAACATGTTGAATATACAATCGAAACTTCCAGGCGTAAGTACTACCATTTTCTCGGTAATGTCTAAACTTGCGGCAGAACATAATGCCATTAATTTATCTCAGGGTTTCCCGGATTATCCCTGCGATCCAAAACTAACTGAGTTGGTGAATAAAGCCATGAAGGATGGCTACAACCAGTACGCACCAATGCCGGGTAATAATTTTTTGAAAGAAACCATTGCTGAAAAAGTAGCTAAACTTTACCAGGTAGAATATAATCCCGACACTGAAATTACAGTTACTGCCGGTGGAACACAGGCCATATTTACAGCTTTAGCAGCTATAATAAATCCGGGCGATGAAGTAATAATTTTTGAACCTGCTTATGATAGCTATGCACCTACCATTAAACTTTTAGGTGGCTTAGTTAAAACCTATGAACTTGCGCCCCCTAACTATGGTATAGATTGGGATATGGTAAAAAAGCTGTTCACTTCGAGTACAAGGATGATTATTTTGAATTCTCCCCAAAACCCGACAGGTAGTATTTTATCAGAAGAAGATATGAAAGCGCTCATCAAGCTGATCAACGGAACGGATATTTTAATCCTCAGCGATGAAGTTTATGAGCACTTAATTTTTGATGACCAGAAGCACAAAAGCGTAATGCTTTTTCCTGAATTAAGGGAAAGAAGTTTCGTTGTCGCATCGTTTGGAAAACTCCTACACGCTACAGGATGGAAATTAGGTTATTGCCTCGCTCCTGCTCAATTAACGAAAGAATTTAGAAAAGTACACCAATTTAATGTTTTCAGCGTTAATAGCCCGATGCAGCAAGCTATTGCAGATTATATTAAAGAACCAGGAAATTATACTGGGATAACAAGTTTTTTCGAAGAAAAACGCAATTATTTCAGAGGGCTATTGGCAGAAAGCCGGTTTGAATTACTGCCTTGTAATGGCTCGTACTTCCAGTGCGCCAGTTACCATAAAATCAGCGATGAGAAAGATACAGATTTTAGCATCAGGCTGATTAAAGAATTTGGTGTTGCCACCATCCCAGTTTCGGCATTCTACCAAAAAGCAACTGACCACAAAATCATTAGATTCTGTTTTGCCAAAGAAAATTCAACCCTCGCAATGGCCGCAGAAAAATTAAAAAATGTTTAATCATCCCGTAAAACTAAACATATGAATACACCTGTTTACACTCAAATAGAGAACCTGAAAGTTACCGTATTTCAGGCTTATCTTTTTTGGGAAAACATAGAAAAAAACTTACAAAACCTGGCCCTCCGCTTATCAATGGGTGTTCGGGAAAAGACGGATCTGATCATCTTGCCGGAAATGTTTAATAGTGGGTTTAGTATGAACTCTGAGGCTTTGGCTGAAGAAATGGGTGGCTTTACCATGCAGTGGATGCAGCAAATGGCCTATAAGTATAATTGCGTAATTACGGGCAGTTTAATCATCAAAGAAAACGGAAATTATTATAATCGTTTAATTTGGATGGAGCAGAACGGCGATCATCAATACTACGATAAACGACATTTATTTGGGTTGGGTGAAGAAGACAAAAATTTCAGTCCTGGCAAGGATAAACTCATTGTTGAACTTAAAGGATGGAAAATAAGATTAGCGGTTTGTTATGATTTACGCTTTCCCGTTTGGTTGCGTAATGTAGATGAAGAATATGATATCTTACTGCTGGTTGCAAGCTGGCCCGACAAGCGCTCATCACATTGGAAAGCTTTAATTCCGGCACGTGCAATCGAAAATCAAAGTTATGTAATCGCTGTAAACCGTGTTGGCCACGATGGTAATCAAATTTATCACAGCGGACATTCGATGTGTATCGATCCTTACGGAAGTACCGTATATTACAAGCCTGAAGACGAGGATTTATATACTTTTAGTATCAACTACGAAGAATTGATAAAAATCAGACGTCAGTTTCCATTTCTAAAAGATGCTGATAAGTTCAGCATCAGTTGAGATATCTTGATTTTTAGTCCACACAACTTAACTTTCCCAATAATTAAAAAATAGAATATCCCTAAACATGTTTAACCGTCGTAAATTTTTAAAAGCCTCTGCCCTTTCTGCGGGATTAATAGCTATTGATAAAAGCAGCATGGCTGATGCACTTCAAGCTTCAACAAAAAAAGCAGCAAGTTTTCCAATTGTTATCTCCACCTGGGATTTTGGTATTGCAGCGAATGCTGATGCCTGGAAGGTACTTTCGAAAGGAGGAAAAGCTTTAGACGCCGTTGAGCAAGGGGTTTGGGTGCCAGAGGCAGATGAAAATAACCAATCTGTAGGTTATGGTGGCTTACCGGATCGTGATGGTAAAGTAACTTTAGACGCCTGTATTATGGATGAAAATGGAAACTGCGGTGCGGTTTTGGCATTAGAACATATCAAACATCCAATTTCAGTTGCCCGTAAAGTGATGGAAAAAACACCTCACGTAATGCTCGCAGGTGATGGTGCGTTACAATTCGCATTGGAACAAGGTTTTAAAAAAGAAAATTTGCTTACCCCTTCAAGTGAAGCGGCCTGGAAAGAATGGCTCAAAACTGCGAAATATGAGCCAGTGATAAATATTGAAAACAAGCTTTATGATAAAGCAGCACCTCAGAAACTTCCAGGAAATCAATATAATCACGATACCATCGGCATGTTGGCCATTGATGCCAAAGGAAATATATCGGGTGCCTGTACCACAAGTGGCATGGCGTACAAACTGCATGGCAGAATTGGAGATAGCCCAATTATCGGTGCTGGTTTGTATGTAGATAATGAAGTAGGTGGCGCAACATCTACTGGCGTTGGCGAAGAGGTTGTTCGCAACGTAGGCTCATTTTTAGTTGTTGAGTTAATGCGACAAGGTTATGCTCCTGAAGCTGCCTGCAAAGAAGCCGTAATGCGTATCATTAAAAAGAAACCGGAAACAGCTAAAAACATTCAGGTTGGTTTTCTAGCCATCAATAAAAAAGGAGAATATGGCGCTTATGCCATCCAGCAAGGATTTAGTTATGCAGTTTGCAATGCCGAAAAGCAGGATTTGCTGATAAAAGGAAAAAGCTATTATTAACAATAACATTTCATCCCAACCAAAATTCAAAACTTAAAAATTAAAGAATGGGATTACTCTCCAAAATTTTCGGTAAAAAAAACGTAGAAGAACGTCAGGGTGAACCGGATATGATGTACGTTTCAAATGAAGATGAACGTATGAATTGGGCTATTGAAAAAGCCAACTTAACATTATGGTATTTTGAAGAGAGTTTGGAAAATCCTCAAAGTCATCAGGTTTATTTTTCCATAAAGGTAAAAATTATTGATGGTGATAATGGAGAACATATCTGGCTAACAGAACCTCACTTCGACAATGAAGGACACTTATATGGCACCATTGGAAATGAACCTGTTGATGTAAAAACAGTTAAATTAAACCAGAAAATTGGAATAGATCGAAGTATGATATCTGACTGGATGATTCTGGAAAACGGACGTTTGATTGGCGGCTACACCATCAGGGCGATAAGAGATGGCATTCCGGATAAAGATAAATCAGCCTTTGATCAAAACATAGGTTTATATATTGATGAAGGCGTTGATCATTTCAAACCCAATTTTGATACACCGGAAGGTGCAATTTTAGCATTGGAGCAGGCTTACAATGATAAAAATTTAGATGCCGCAATTGCATGCAAAGATTTTAAAGAGGAGGCCAAAATGATGCTGACTTCAACCAGTATGCCCCAGGATGCGGAAATTGTTCAGCAAATGGCCGAAGTTTTGGAGTTATCATTTGTCAATAATTTAGAGGAGCATGGCTTTCCAAATTTTACTGGTTTGCAAAGCGCTTTCATTAGAGAACGAGTAGATAATCACCACTATATCATTACTGAAATTTGTTGTTTTCCGGATGGTGGAAAATCAATCCAAAAACTGAATGTATTCAAATCAGTGAGCGGTTGGAAGGTTTTAGGACCTATTTATGAAGATTAAAACAACTTTAAAATGGCTGGAACTTTAGAAGTTTGTGCGAATGGTTACGAATCTGCTTTAAATGCCCAGATGGGTGGCGCTACCCGTGTAGAGTTTTGCGATAATTTAGCCGAAGGTGGAACTACACCAAGCTATGGACAAATTGCATTGGCAAAAAAAAATCTTAATATCGAAATTTGGCCAATCATTCGTCCACGAGGCGGAGATTTTCTTTATTCCGATCTCGAGTTTGACTTGATGAAGGAAGATATAAAGATCTTTAAATCATTAAATTGTGATGGTGTCGTGATTGGAATACTCAACCCTGATGGAACAATTGACCAGAAACGGTGTGCGGAGTTGATAGCTTTGGCAAACCCGCTGCCTGTATCGTTTCACAGGGCTTTTGACATGAGTAACGATATGAGCTTAGCCCTGGAAGACTTGATAGCACTGGGCATTGTTCGTGTGCTCTCCTCCGGTGGCGCAAATTCGGCAATTCAGGGAGCAGCAAAATTAGCACAGCTGGTAAAACAAGCCAATGGACGGATTTCGATTATGCCTGGCGCAGGAATCAATAACAACAACATTCAAGATCTCATTGAAATTTCTGGTGCTGATACGTTTCATGCATCTTGCAAAACCCATGTGTCAAGTAAAATGATATTCCGAAATAGTGAAACAAAAATGGGTAGTATTGATGATGAATACCAATATGAATTAACTAATATCGATCGCGTGAGGGCGCTTGTACACATCATTAATCACTCTTAAATCTTCGCTATTTTGAAACCTCATTACTTCCTGCTATCATCAGCTATACTTTTTCTGTTGGCTTCTTTTTTGATTTCGCCTTTCGACCTGACTTTGAATGTAGATACTTACTTTATTATTCCTGTTACTCATTTTTTGAGGTGTAGTGCAGTAGGTCTACTCTTATTTGCTGCTTTCTATAAATGCCTCAATCATTATTTAGTCTCAAAGATGTTGACCTGGATTCACGTTCTCTCTCTCCTTTTGTTCCCACTGATTATCGCCTTAATGAGTTATAGTTTTAATAAATCTCTTGCGGTAGTCGAAATTTCAGATCAAGGTACTTCAAGCTTTTTTGGGAGACACCATAGAACAAACCACATAATCCTCTCAACTTTGATTGTAATGCAGATTTTGCCAGTGCTAAATATAATATTTGGAGTGATGAACAGGCATAAAAGAAATATTAAATAGTGTGAAAATGTTTACATAATTATCTTATAATGATTTAGTTATCATATATTTTATATATTTAGATAACTAAACAATAAACTTTTATGAAAACAATCTCATCGCTATTTGTTATCGCGTTAATTTTTGCTGCTTGTCAGAATCATGACGCTAACATATCTGAAACACCTTCGTCAGATACCACAAAATATCCTTATGAATTTAAAAAAGTTCAGGAATGGGAAATAAATAAGGATGCTAAAAACGGATTAACGACACTCAATGTGATTAAATCTTTCGAGAACATGGACACCTTGGCTATGGGGAAACTTTTACACGATAGCGTTTGGTTTAATCTCGATGGTTATAGATAAGGGAACCAAATCTCAATTTTTAAAGGATGTAACCGGGGAATTTGCAAGAATGCGTAATTTAAAATCGAG
>NZ_AJLG01000030.1 GCF_000258495.1 Pedobacter agri PB92 | reverse complement strand
CTTCATAATACAGCAACGGATCTCTAAAAACCCGAAACGGATTCAAATCACTGTAATCGGGCCGCTGTACCCTCCTGCTCATCGCAAATTGCAATTGATTGTTTTCTCCAAAAGATTTACCAATAGCAATATTGGGTAGGTATATTCAAAAAAATGTTGCTTAAAAGGTCCATCTTATTACCAATTTTCAATGTGATGTGCCTATAATAATTTACATTGATTGATATGTGAAAGTTTTGGCATTATAAAAAGATACCATCAATACATTGCTTGAATTACCACCTAATTTGAGCTGACCTACCAATTTTTAATTATTCAAAAGTATTTTGAGCACAAACCAGTTATAATAAGGCTATTTTTGGTATGGCGCGGGCAATTAACATTTGTTTATGCAACATATATTAAATATCACAAAAGGTCTTCTTTGGAGTGAATGATAATTGGCGTAATTAATTTGCTTGTTAACCATCCGCGATTCCGCCTCTTGACCCACTCAAGGTTATAGAAAATGTTTTTCGTAAACTCATATTTAAGCCTAATCATGTATGATGGGCTAATCAATCATCTGAAGCAACTGAGCATTATGAAAACAATGTATTCTAAAACAACCTAAAGAAACAATATTTCAAAAGGTATGATAACAAGCTCCGAACGATTGTACGAATAAAATTGTATTGAATATCTCTTACACCATTTTCCATAATTAAAAAACATTCCAAGTATTATTTGTTTCGATAGTCCTTTAGGGATCAAACAAATGGGCCGCAAGTTTAATCATATCCATAAATGTCCATCCTAAAAATAAATTTACCCGATGAATCTAACCAGTTTGAATTTAAGAGGCTTTATAAAAATACCATCGCATTTATCTTCATTTCTATATTATGAAACAATAGCTGCTCTATAATTGTATTTTAAGGGATAACAATCATATTAAGCTTGCTTTAGGAAATGCATTACGAAACAATACTTATTGACGATGATGAAATGGCACTCTGCTTACAGGAGATGATATGGTGTAATTTTGTAGAAAATAAGCAGCCTTATCTTTTTAATCGTGCCCAGGATGCGCTTCGGTTTTTTGATGATCGCAACGACGTAGTTTCAAGTTATATGATATTACTGGACATCAATATGCCTATTATGAATGGGTGGGAGTTTCTCAATCAGTTGAAAACTCATCCATTAAGGAATTTTATTCGGGTGGTTATGGTAAGTTCATCAGTTGAAAAAACTGATATCGAGCGAGCACTTTCAATTGAAATTGTTGAAGATTTTTTAATCAAGCCTTTGACGGAGCAACAATTGCAGAGACTTCGGGATAAAGAGCGCCTTTCTCCTTTTTTTTAGCGCCAAGGTGAACCATGCCGATCACAATAGTGAATACTTCACCATTGGAGCATAACTATCTCAACGTCTACCTTAATCCAGAAGTGACTAAAATGTTGCTTGAATATTTTGCACGCTTTGCTTCAAACTATTTAGCTACAGGCTTTAGGGCATCGTCATTAATGAAATGCATAGTTTAATTTCTTCCTTTATTTGGCCAAGCCATTCCGAAACTTCGGTTATGTTTAGCGACCTTTCAATGCTTCTGGCTAGTAGCGCTAAATTTGGTAAACCGGCGGAAACCGCTGTTCCATATAGTTTATGTCCTAATCTATTTAGCTCCTGCAAATCATTTTCCTCAAATGAAACTGTTAACAAATTGGAACATTCCAAAAGCTGTCTTTTTGCAATAGCCAGGATCTTTTCTAAAGCAGCGGTATTCCCGCCAAGTCGACTGCTGAGCACAGTTAAATCAAAATGACTTTGCTCGTTTTCTGTATCCGTAGTCGACATCTTCTGCGATGCGGGTTCCAGTGACAACCAATTACTGAGCACCTCACGAAGAATCGTTTCTGAAACTGGTTTGGGAACAAAATCATTCATTCCAGCTTTGATGCAACGTTCCCTTTCATCCTTAACATTTCCAGCGGTGAGGGCAATAATCGGCACAGACTCAAAGCCATTCACCTGACGTATAGCTGCAGTACTTTCATATCCATTCATTTCAGGCATTTGTATATCCATAAGTATGAGTTCAGGATTTCGAGCAATGGCTACCTCAAATGCTTCCCGGCCATTACTAGCCTCCAGAACTGTTGCATTTGGAAAAGCATTTTGGATGTAGGTTACTGCCAGGAGCGTGTTTACCGGATTATCGTCTGCGACTAAGATTTTGATTGCAGTTTGGTCAATGCTTTCTTGGCGTTCTTTGGGCTGTGATTCATGATCGTACGAACATTCCCTAAGACCTGAAAGGGCAGTATATAACTCTTCAGACTGTATAGGTTTGACCAGACGACAGTTGATTTTTGAATTTTTACAGGCGCTCATAATGTTCGCATCGTCCGCAGAACTATGTAAAAGCAATATGGGAAGCTTCTGCATGAAAGCCGGAAAATTTTCTCGCATCTTATCGACTGTCTCTATACCGGTAAGAAAAGGCATATGATAGTCAATAATCATCGCATCAAATTTAGCACCCGAGCTTATCAACTGCAATCCTTCCAATCCATTACTCGCTTCATAAACATTTATGCCAATCGCTGCGAGCATATTTTTCAGGATAATGACATTGTTTTCGTTATCATCAATGATAAGGACGTCAGCTAACCAGCTTAAATCATTCTCCATTGTAATGCCAACAGACTCAGATTCCAGGAGCAGCTCAAAATAAAACTCACTTCCTTCACCTTGCCGGCTTGTAACATTCATTTCGCTATTCATCATTTTCAGTAACTTGTTACTGATGGAAAGTCCAAGTCCGGTACCTCCATACTTTTTACTCGTGGAGGTGTCTTCCTGTTCAAAAGCTTCAAAAATTTTATCAAGTTTTTCAGTGTTTATCCCTACTCCAGTATCCTTAACCCTAAATTGAATAAGCGAGGTTCCTTCTTCCTCTTCCATCAGTTTAATGCTCAATTCAATTTCTCCTTTTTGCGTAAACTTTGATGCATTACTGAGCAGGTTATATAATATCTGCTTCAGCCTCACGGGGTCAGCCCATACAAATCTGGAAACGTCAGGATCAATATTGAGTAGAAGCTCTACGCCTTTTTGCTGCACCTGATAGCTGATAATATCTGTAGACTGTTTGCATAAATCAAAGAGATCGATCCGCTCCTTGTCAAGCGCCAGCTTTCCAGCTTCAATTTTTGAAAAATCTAAAATATCATTTATAATATTCAAAAGGTCACTTGATGACTGGTGGACAATTTTAAGGTATTGTTGCTGAACCGGGCTCAACGGAGTTTTCAGTGCCAGGTCGGTAAAGCCAATGATTCCATTCAGAGGGGTCCGTATTTCGTGACTCATGTTCGATAAAAACTCAGACTTTGCAATGTTTGCCTGCTCGGCAGTATGTTTCGCTTTTTTTAGTTCTTCATTTTGATATACATAAGCGGTCATGTTTTGGGTAAAAATCATCATACCGCCAATCTTCCCCTCCGATTCATACCATGGTCGCATTTCCCATTTCAAAAATTCTGGCTCAGTAGCGCCTTGGGGATAAAATATGTCTTGCTCTTTATGTTCTACCGCTCCTGCCAATATACGCTTATGACGCTCCCTGCCTTCCTCGGTAATAAAGTTAAAATGTTCATAATAACCACTCCCTATTAACTGTTTATCTTTAAGTCCATATTCTTCCATCCACCGATTACTGGCGGCAATATATTTCATCTGCTTATCCAGCATCGCAACAGCCGCAGGGGTATGCGCTGCAAAAGCTGAAAGTATTGCGCTTGCCTGGCTTGCAGCTATTTCGTTCTTTTTACGATTGTCGATATCCTGAAATGAGCCATACAGCCTCTTGCATGTGCCACCTTCAAATACTGCTTTCCCAATAGCCCTCACCCAGATTTCTTTTCCTTTCATGGTGATAATCTGGAGCTCTAGGTCCCAACCTTTTCCAGAAGAAATGCACGCTTCCAAGGCTCTTGAGACTAACTCCCGGGAATGTCCATCTTTATAGAAATTAATTGCTGTTTCGAGCGCTGGCTCATATCCTTCAGGGGCTTCGTGTATTTCTTTAGTCACGCTTGTCCAACTTAGCTTTTTTTCCAAGATATCAAACTGCCAGCCCCCAACCCGAGCAACCTGATTTGTCTGCTCAAGCATTTCTGACAATTCTAAAAGTTTTTCCTCCAAAACCCCGCGTTCTGTTACGTCGAGGCCATTCCCAAGCACATAATCCTCCTGACCGGGAAAGTGTTCAAGAACATTATTAAAAAATACCGTTCTGCCCGTACCATCCTTGCATTTTAAATGCATTTCACCCTTTACATGTTTGGCGCTGAGAATTTCAGAAAGATAAATTTCAAGTAGTTCGTGTCTTTCCTTCGGAATCACGTCAAAGAGACTCATTTTTTCAAGTTCTGTTTGAGCATATCCAAGGATTTCTGCTCCAGCTTTATTTACAGAAATAAAATTTCCCCGCAAGTCGTGCGTACATAAAAGCCCCTGAGAGTTTTCAAATAATGCTTTGAGGTAAGACTGACTTTTTAAAAGTTTTGATTCGCTTTCTTTTAATAGCGTTACATCCCGCCCCGATGCAAATATTCGCTCTGCACCTGGTTCAGGACTTGCCATCCACTGTATGGTCTTATACTCATATCTCGGGGTTGCAAGCCGATGTTCAAAATTAACTATCGACCTCCCCTCTTTTAGCTTTTCCATCTCCTGACTTGTCCTCAGCAGATCATTAGGATGTACCAGATCAAAGAGATTTGTACCGATGAGTTCTTGATTGTTCCATTCCAAAATTCGTTCAAAGGCGGGATTGGCTTTTTTAATTATACCATCAGTGTCCACCACGCAAAGCAAATCATCTGAAAAAACAAAAAGCTTTTCGAAATTCACCAGGTCAATCTTGGCCTGCCGGGATTTTATAAGCTCCATTACTTCTATACTAAGCAACCGGAGGGCCTCTTTTTGGTTGTCAGTTATTGTACTTGGCTTGGTATCAATCACACATAAAGTTCCCAAGGCATAGCCCTTGTTATCTATAATCGGGAAACCAGCGTAAGATTTAATTTTAGGCCCTTCAGTTACCAGCGGATTTGTGTTAAAGCGTAAATCAAGGTCAGCATCACAAACCTCAAATATACCAGTGCCTGTTATTGTATATCTGCAAAATGCAATTTCGCGGGGGGTGCTTTCAATTTCCAACCCAGTTTTTGACTTAAACCACTGGGTTTGCTCATCTATCAATGTAATTAATGATATAGGTTTCTCGCAGATCAAAGCTGCCAGCGCGGTAATGCGGTCATATTCCGCTTCAGAAAGCAAAGCATTAATATTATAGCTTTTTAGTGCCTCAAGGCGCTCTTTTTCGTTTGAAGGAAGAATATGGTCAGGCATATACAATGTGGTTAGATTTTTGGTCTCAAGCAATAGTATAAATATTGAGTTAAATTCTTTAATTGCAAAATGATTAGCCTAGATAGTTTGGGAAAAACCAAATCTTTTAATTAGCAATTAATGCTACTCATATTAATACCAAAGCAAAGTTTGGCAATTGAATTCAATTAAACGAGCAATTTACCAACTTTCAGAACTTCAACCTATTACAAGACATTAAACTAATTATTTCAAGCTTTATCAAAATCATCCAATCTTCCCTTCAAGATACAAAATGTTGATATGATTGAAACACCAATATATAATGCGGCAGCGCACCTACAATCTTTATCAACAAGAATTAGAGTGTTAACTGTCGAACAATTGTGGGCGTTACTTATACTTGAATAAGTGTTTATAAGATTTTTCTTAATTATCTAAAAAAAATTCATGTTTAAGTAAACAGCACTCAATTCACTCTGATGATTGAGCAGCATCGCAATACCTCACCTTATTTGCATTCGATTTACAGCAGATGTAAAAGATGCTAAGACATCATTTAAGATATGATTGTAAATGCAGTTCGATTTTCTGGAAATTGCGAAGCCGGCACAAATGTCAAAAGATGGTGATATACTAGAATAAACAAACCTTCATTAATGAATGACGCAGGAAGGTTATAAAAAAATCATAGTGCTACAAGAATAAGCAATTTCTTTGTAAACTAATTAAGAACCCATAATTAATGCAGCAAACCCTAGTTTCGAAATGTTTGGTATCAGCCTTGCTTTTAAAAAATTTGCCAGAAGCTTACTCTTCGCCATTCATCTGTTATTTTGCAGGCTATAAATATCATGAAATTGCACAGGAAATGGATTTGCCTCTTGGAACGCTGGAAAGACGTATCCATGAAGCACGCAAATAGATACGAAGGAAACTTCAAATGTACCCAATCCGAGAAACCTATTGAGATTTTGCTACAAAAATTGGACGAGTTTTAAAAGCATACTGCGGCTTTAGCCGCTTTTACTAAAACCTAATTTAGGGCTTATTAAAAAACTGAGCTCCATCCTTTCTATAGAAAAAGGAGATCGTTAAATTCAATTAGTAACATGGATTCCATCTTGCTACCGACATCGTTTTAACAGGATGTGATTGTTGACATATTTTAGCTAAAATGTTCTCTGATATCGCTGTTAGCCCCGAAACAACACATTATTTTTGAATGTGCAAAGTATGAAATTCTAAATGTTAAATTCATCATCGCTAATATCCTCTCTCGAATTGTATGGCAAAACCCAATCGTTTAGTTTTAATACTTTAATGTTACTCAGGTTTAGTTTGTAGATCTAAAGGTTTATCAAAAACCAAACCTACGTGATATATTTACTGTTTTAGGTTACATTAAGGACGAATGATGAATGCAGAAATTTTGGCCCGTTTTATAAATACTGAAGAAATGTGAAATGAATAAAAATTTAATTTTATGAATGATTTAATAGCCTATCAATTGGAACAGGAAACAAGAAGGAGTTTAAAGAATTCATATAGGGAATTAACCATTTTTTTTGACGAATTAGTGTTCCCGCAAGAATACCTTACTTATCCAAATTTCAGCTTTAAAGCTAATAATAAATTGTCAACCGAATTCAAGGACTTCTTAAAACAACTTGCCGAGTTGCACTACGAGGAAATAAGATTTCGATTTTTGCTACCAAGCAAGTTTTAGCCTAACTTTGATTCAGAAGGATTAATACAAAAAGGAATTTTAAGTTTTGAAATGATTGAAACTAGAATTACTATTTTAAATACCTTAATATCAGCTATTTAAACGTATAAAAATAATCATCCTGAGCAGAAACTCACAATTATTTTGCAACTATTTGACTATAGTTGACAAGACTGAATTATACAAATTAATGACCAGTTCAAAATTAATATTATCACGAATGCTGAAAATTTGTTCTGAATTATACTGTATTATCAGGAAATGGGAAAGTTAACTTATACATTTTCCTTTTGGAAAAGTGCCGGTATGGTCTTTAAAATGAGTTTGATATCATTCCAAAAGCTTTGGTTCATGGCGTAGGCGTTATCCAACATCAAACGCTCTTCTTCGCTCATTTCCCCCTTTCCACGTTTTTCTACCTGCCAGAGACCGGTTATCCCTGCAGGTGCTGCAAATCGGAGCACATATCGGTCGGTAGTGAGGCGTTCGGCTTCATAAATCGGCAGTGGCCTGTTTCCAACAATACTCATATCGCCTTTGAGAACATTCCAGAGCTGTGGAAGCTCATCGATACTTGTGTTGCGGATAAAGTTTCCGATTTTGGTAACACGAGGATCATTGGCGATCTTGAAAAAAGCTGATCCACTCTTCTGGGCAATAATGTAATCGTAGTTCTTTTCACACCATTGGGCCCCATCTGCATACATGGGATATTGGCATTTACCAATTTGTTTGCACGAACTGCAAAGCTCGGAATGTCCCGTTTGTGTGTCTTTTATCTCACGCTCGCTGTCGTACTGATTAAGGTGTTTCAGCTCGTGGATCCGTTGGTCGGCATTCACATACATCGAGCGGAACTTATAAAACTTAAAAATGCGGAACCCGGTTCCGCTGCGCAGGGAATAATAGAATACCGGACCGGCAGATTCGAGCTGGATCAGGAAGGCAATAATTATAAAAAGTGGAAGCAAAAGAATCAATGCTACTCCGGCAAAGAGGATGTCAAAAGCCCTTTTCGCGGCTCCAACCCTATAAACCGTTTTTGCCTGCACTGAAAATCCCTTTTTGAGTAATACCCAATTTTGCACCAGGAAAACCAGGCGTTTTTCGAGTCTTTCAGTATCAATGGGAAGTCTGAACACATCGGCTACGCCAGAACCCAGGGCCAAAATGCGCAGATTAGCATTAAAGTGCCTAACAACGAGAAAAAATGGAACTTCAGCAAGTTGGTTTTTTTTGAGTGTTTCGAGCAATGCCAATCCGTTATTGGAGAGAATCTCGCCATTTGAAATGATAGCTGCGATGGGCAGGCGTTTTGCAGCCCACTCCTGCACCAGCTTCATTCCATTATCGAAAAGGGTCACCTGCATGCCACTGAAGCTGCATTCAGCAAGAGCGAATAGGGAAGTATCCTGGCTGAAACCGACAAGAGCCACAATGCTTCCCTGCAAGGAGTTCACTGTAAAGGTATTTTCCATCAGGAGAGATTTTTGCCTGCACGCCTAAGTACCATTTTGATTCTCGCTTCCAGCTCTGCAGGGTTGAAGGGCTTTACCACAAAGTCATCTGCACCCGCATCCAGACACTTGATGCGTTTACCGGAACTTTCTTCTCCGGAGAGGATCATGATCGGTAAGGAATAAAAAAAATCACTCGCCTTCAACTGCTCAATGAGCTCCAGCCCGTTCATGTTGGGGGTATTAAGGTCTGATATGATCAGATCGGGGATATTTCCACTCTGAAGAAGTGCCAACGCACTTAAGCCATCGGGCCGAATATCGATCTGGTAACTGGCCGCCAGGATTTCCTCGAGGATTGCCTGCATAAATTCATCGTCCTCTACCAGAAGAAGATGGGGTCTGGAATTGTTATTCTGAGTCATTATAGGGACGTATAGCAACGCAACTGAATCAAAACAGGTAACAGCTGCAAAAGGAAGTCGCATAACCTCCTGTGGCCCAGGTCCCGTTTACTCATCTTTTACTAACCGGATGTTAGGGGTAGTCTAATTATGATGATATCAGTCTCGTTGTACAATTATAAAAAAAAAATGCTTTACTTCCCCAAGATTTTTGATTGGGCAGCAGATAAATATGCGATTCTGAGGCAAAGACTTAAATGGCGCCCCTGGTTGACTATTTATGTATCAAGTATTTTTTCATTTTGTATGCATGCCTCTACGGCCTAGGTAAATAATTACTCCATCAAAAAGCAGTTATATGGCAAAACAAATATATTCCCGCCTCGTGTAAGCAACTTATTTTTTTATAAATTTAACCTATTATTTGACTTTTAGATGAATACGAATTCCCTATCCTTCAGCCATGAACAATTAAACCGGCTATTCCCGTACTTTGTGCTAGTAAAGCGGAACATGAAAATTCTTGATATGGGCAGAGAACTGGAAAAAGCATGCCCAGGCTGCAGGAACGGGATTTTATCTACTTACTTTAATCTTGGCAAATCCTATGACGGAGCATGGCCTCCCTTAGGCGAAGAAATGACAATTTCATTAAGGTCTGCTACAGGGAAAATCCGCGGGAGATGGGAACTTCTTGCGGATGACCAGTATCTATTTGCGGGCCTAGACTATAATAAAAACCGCAATCCTGAGGCGTTTCCGTTTTCGAACGAAGAAAATTGTATACCTACAGGCTATCAGGCTCAGGGCAATTACGTCCCAAATATGGCCAACTTTGATAGGATAATAGACAAAATGGGCTTTGGACTAATCGAGATTGATTCCCAAGGCAGAATAGTTTATCTAAACGATCGATTTTCTATGATGTCGGGTTATGAGGCTACAGCCATGCTGGGCAAAACGGCAGAGTTTTTTTTTGAAAATGCATTCTTCACTGCCGAGGAGGCCGAGGTCGAAAAGGCCGATGGTGGACTGCAGGAGCTGGTCTTCACCGACGCCCAGGGGACTCAACGCCTATGGCTGGCTGGAAGGGCAATAAATTACAGTAAACAGGGAGAAAATACGGGTTGGACAGGGATATGCTTTGATGTGAGTGAACATAAGGGTTTTGAACAGGAACTCATCAATGCCAAAAAGGATGCAGAAAGAAACGCAGGGGTCAAGGCTATGTTTTTGGCGAATATGAGCCATGAGATCAGAACGCCGATGAATGCCATTATTAGTATGTCGGCCATGCTGTCCAAAACCCAGCTCAATTCTGAGCAGGAATATTATCTTCAAACCGTACAGACTGCATCTAAAACCCTTTTGGTCATTATCGATGATATCCTGGATCTTTCCAAAATTGACGCCGGAAAGCTTAACCTGGAAAATATTGGATTCAGCCTTTCTACAGTTTTGGGAGAAGTGATGCAGGTAGTGACTCACAAGGCAGTCAGACGCGGACTGGAAATCAGCTATATCCCACCCACAGACAAAATGTTAGCCCCTGTTCTTATCGGTGACCCTTACCGTATTACCCAGGTGGTACTCAACCTGATGACTAATGCCATAAAGTTTACCGAGAAAGGAGCTGTGGAGCTAACAGCAATCATCCTGGAAGACAGTCATGACCATCAGAAGATCGAAGTGCTGGTGAAAGACACGGGGATTGGTATGGAGGATGAATTTCTTAATCACCTTTTCGATAACTTCAGCCAGGAATATGAGTCTGTGACCCGCAGATATGGAGGTACCGGACTCGGGATGAGCATTTCCCAGAAACTTGTCTCTCAGATGGGCGGTCACTTCAAGGTGAAAAGCGCAAAGGGCAAGGGTTCGGAAATATCCTTCATAATTACCCTTGAGAAAGGGCAGCTGCATGATATTCCGAGTGAAACGCCCCTGATCCAGGATGAAGAGCTATTTTCTGGCCGCAGAGTACTTATCGTAGATGATAACGAAATGAACAGGCTTGTAGCCAGTACCATCCTGCTGAGATATGGTCCGCAGGTCATGGTGGCCGACACTGGAATGATAGCACTTGACATGCTCAATGATGAAGTGTTTGATATTGTGTTGATGGACATCCAGATGCCCGAGCTGGATGGTTATGATACCACCAGAGCCCTTCGCAGTCGGGGTTACACAGGAGCAGTTATCGCCCTTACTGCTTCGGCAATAGAAGGGGAACGAGAAAAGTGCCTAGCAGCGGGCATGGATGATTACATCACTAAACCTATCAATGAAGAGTTGCTCATCAGCACTATCGACAGGTGGATCAAAAGCAGTACTACTGACCTGAATCCTGTTCAGCCATCTCCGACACCGGCTGCCGAAACAGATCTTCCTTTATACAGTCTGGAAGGGCTCCGGGTGATCAGCAAAGGTCGAGAAGATTTTGTTACCAAGATGATACAGATGTTCTGCGAACAGATTCCAGATGCCCTTGAGCAGCTAAACAGCACCTTTTCTTCCGGAGACCTAGAGCAACTGTCCAAAGTTGCACACAAGCTTAAGAGCACCATTGACCATCTTGTGATAGCTCCCCTTCAGCGCACCATCAGGGAAATCGAGGCTGCACATGAGGAATCTCCTGCTGCTGGCGAACTTGGCCAAAAAGTTAAGGCAGTAAACGAGGTCCTTCGAGAAGTGCTAACCGCCCTTAGCGAAGAGATAACCGTTCGAAATCCGCATTAAAACAGCCGTGAAATCAAACGCTTTCCTGAAACGAAAAACAAAAAAAGCGATAGCTTATCGCCCCAAAATCCCCCGGTACATGCGGGACAGATAATCAGAAGCAAGCTTGCCGAGAAGCCGGTTAGAAATTCGCCCCAAGAGCGTTTTGGGTTCAGATAACCAGGAAGCTGCAAAGTGATGGATAGCGTAGGTATTGTCGGTAATAGCTATTTTTAATGACTTCCAGCTTTTGGGGCTAAAGAACTCACTGGGGTAAACCATTAGGTAATTTTCGATGTGCTGAATGGAATTGTTCAAGATAAGCCCCTTCTCTACCTTCATAAATGCAGTTATTACCTCGGTATTGGGTGTAGTATCTGCTATCCCGTCCTCAAGATAAAAGCTCCTTTGACGGTAGGGAGCCAAAAGATCACTGACCCAAGATCCATTTTTAACGCTTCCCATTATTGCCGAGGAAAGCAGCAGGTTATCCTCAAATCCGGTGAAGGCATCATTCAGAAGCATCTCCTGATTGATCGGCTTTAGAAATTCAACATCTGTATCGAGATATATTCCTCCGGCTACACTCAAGGCATACAGGCGGCAAACATCGGATACAAAAGCAAACTTGCCTGCGCTGTAGGCCTGTGAAGAGTACCGATAACGCTCAACATCGAAGTTCGTCTCGTTCCATTCCACAATGTCATATTCCGGGAGATGTTTTCTCCATGAATCTATGCAGTTTTTTACCAGTTCGGGCTTTTCTGCATGGCCAAACCAGCAATAATGAATGGTTCTGGGAATCATGATCTGATCTTGTTTAAAATTTTATGATAGCCACTATAAAGTGTTTTCTTGTCATATAGCATCGCCAGGACTACCACTAGCAGTACCAAACCGATAAGCAGGCAGTTGATGATGAAAGTTGGCCACGAAACAACCCTGATCATCCCGATCTGCCTCCAGCCGTAGGTGATTGCGATAAGCAACGTAAATCCTGCAAGGCCCCGAAGGATTTTGAGCAAAAAATATGTCCACTTCTCTTTTAAGCAATAGGCTGCGTAGAGTGGCGTGAAGGTCAGGTGGCTGAAAACACCGCTGATTGCTGCTGCAGCGGGAATGGCATAAATACCAAAGTTACTATAAAGACAGAGCAAAATGACCAGCACAAAATTCAGCAGGGCAATGAATATGCCCCACATCGAAGCTACCTTTAACTTATTGGTGATTACAAATACATGGTGCACGGTTTCTATCGTCCCGTGGACAATGAATGGTAAAAGGGTGATGATAGACAGCAGGTGCAACGCGGTAGCATCCTGGTTAGGAAGCCAAAGCCGGAAAAATTCATCTCCGTAAACAAAGAAAACAGCTAATGGCGACAGCACCACCATAAAGATTGCCTTAAAGGAAAGGTTAAGGGTATTTTTTAACTTCTGGATATCATCTTGTGCATAGGCCTTGAGCATTTCAGGGAGAAATATAGGCACTACAATGCCTAAAAGAATGTATATGGCATTGGGTATAAATTTAGTAAGCGAAAGAAACCCCATGCCAGAGGAACCGAAAAAATGGTTGGCGATCAACAGATCCAGCTGGGTATTGATTACATTGGAAAGGGCGATTACCGAATTCCACATACCAAAGCCGCTCACAAGTCGCAATGCGCTCCAGGAAAACATAGCGCGATTAATCGCCACCTCGGGGAGCAGCTTTTTAGTAAGCCGGTAATTGGCAAAAAGCATATATATTGCTGTGACCAAGGTTACCAGCCCCAGAAAATATATTTTTGGACTGAAAACATAGAACAACGCTGCCACCACGCAGAGCTTGACTACATTGGATATGATGTTGATATATGCTAGCTTATCAAAGCGGTTCAGGGCAAAAGCTGCGACAGAGAATACTGCGGCCGATACATTAATGATGAGGGAAAACAGAATGAAGACAAACAGCAATCTTACATCGCTCAGCAGCGGTGCTGGGATATACAGTATAATGTTAAGAAACACACAGAACATTGCGCTGAGCAGCAGGAATGCTCCCGAGATAAGCAAATTGCCAAATAGAATGGAATTGAAATAGACGTTTAGCTCCCTGATATCCTTCTTTTCCAGACTGATGGTGATGTAGCGGCTCGACATCGAATTGAGGGCAGTTGTCACAATACCGGCATACATGACAAAGTTGTTTGAAAGCGGGAAAAATCCATAAGCCTCCTTGCCCAGGTGTGCTACGATATAGGGCGTAAGGAAAAACGAGATTCCAACGCCTGAAAGGGCACTGAAAAAATTTGAAACGAGGTTTACCGCAAATCTTCTTCTATCCATATCAAAGGCTCGCCTAAAGTAACGGTTTTATTTGAATATCACTCCCAGCGGGAAAAAAAAATCATAAAATTTCGCTATTTTTGCCCATATAAAAAATTTTACTGGAAGAAACTTTGCAGCCACTTGTATCTATCATTATCCCCAGCTATAATTCAGCTGGATTCATATCGGCAACCCTCGACTCAGTCCTCTCTCAAGGATATGAGAACTGGGAACTCACTGTTATCGACGACTGTTCTAGCGACGAGACCTGCGCAGTGGTAAGTGCATATGCCTCAATGGATACACGTATCAGCCTGATTGCTCTTTCGGAAAACCAGGGGGTGTCCAATGCCAGAAATACCGGACTTGAAAACTCATGGGGCAAATATGTTGCGTTTTTGGACAGCGATGACATCTGGCTGGAAGATAAGCTCAAGAGCCAGGTCCAGTTTATGGAAAATTCACAATCAGCACTATCCTTCTGCGCCTATCAGCGCATTGACGAAAACGGGAATATTATTTCCAGAATAGTTCCGGTACCGCAGCGGGTCGATTATAACAAGCTTTTAGCCCACAATGTGGTCATTTTTTCGACTTCAATGATTTTGAGAACGGCTATTGGAAAACTTAGGTTTAGCAGGGCAGGGCACGAGGACTGGATTTTCCTGCTCAAACTTCTAAAAAACTGTGGCGCAGGCCATGGCATCAATTTGCCTCTGGCACTTTATAGGGTCAGGAAAAACTCCGTGTCGTCCAACAAAATCAAGGCGATAGGCTACACTTGGAGAATCTTCAGGGTAAGCGAGGGTTTAAATTTTTTCCGCTCGGCAGTGCTACTGGCCAGGTATGCGGTCTCGGCTAGTTTAAAGCGATTGCAATAAGCTTTTTGGAAGTGGCAAAATCCCTAAATCCCTGCTGTTGCTGCTATGGGTAAAGTTCCACCAGAGCCCTCTGAATACCCATTTTGCAAGATCTTTCCTGCCATTGAAGACGTAACGCAGCATCATTTTTGGACAGGCGATCGCGGTATAATAAATACCAAAGAGTAAGCTGACAGTCCACTTCGCATTTTTCCGGATAAAAAGCATCCTGTTTCTTGTGCTGAAGTAAACCTTTAGGGGACTTTCTCTTCCTACGCTGACCGATTCCTTGTGGTAAATCCTCGCCTGGCCCGTAAACCAGATTTCTTTGCCGATGCGCCGGAATTTCTCGCACCAATCGAGTTCCTCATAATAAAGGAAATAACTCTCATCCATCATTCCTGCACGCTGGAGATCCGCTTTCCTGCACATTACCGCCGCACCATGGCAGAACCCCGTCGGATTACTCCGGTCAAACTGCCCCCGGTCGAGCTCAAATTTGCCGATACTTCGATTTCTGCCGGTAAGGAAGTTCATTGGAGAAAAACCAGCGTACTGAATAAGGTCAGGCTGCTCAAAATAAAGCAGTAAGGGCGATATCAGTCCAATACTACTGTTGTTCTCCAACGCCGTCTGCATTTCTTCGAGAGCACCTTTGGTAACTTCGGTGTCGTTGTTGAGCAGCATAATATAATCTCCGCCCGCTACCGCAATACCCAGATTGTTTCCCCCTGCAAATCCCAGGTTCTCCTGCGAGCGAATGTAGCGGATATTTTCAAAGTAGCCAGCAAAAATAGTCGACTGGTCAACGCTAGCACCGTTGTCTACCAAAATGATTTCTACATCCGCTGGGCTATAGGCCCGTGCCAATGATTGCAACAGTTTGATGGTAACTGCAGTCTGGTGATAGTTTACTGTAATAATAGAAACGCGGGGCATATGTCTGGTATTAGCAAATTTTTAAACTATAAGACTCATTTTGTGGCGCATTCTTCAGTTCTCCATCCGCCCATACTGCCTTCAATGGTGGCAATTGCAGCATAGATCGCGTATGCACTGTCCTCCCAGGTGTGGGAAGCGGCAAAAGCCATGCGTTTACTAGCCAGAACCTTACTGTCTTCTGCGAGCGCTTTATCGGCAAGACTGGGATAGTCCTCCTTCTTGCCAGCAAGATAAACATGATCAGAAAAAATCTCCATTGCCTCGGTCGCGGTTGCAAGCACGGGTTTTCCCATAGCCAGGTACTCATCGATCTTACGCGGATAGTTGCCGATGGTAAGGGGGTTTACCGCTTGGGGATTCAGGCAGAGATCGAAACCACTGATATATCCTGCCAGCGTTTCAGGTTTTTTGGATCCCAGAAAAAATACGTTGGAGAGCTGATGAAGTGGACTTTTTTGGAAATCGTCATCCTGCGGACCCACCAGCACAATGCTCCACCCTGGCCGTTCCCTGGCCAGAAACAACAATATTTGTTCATCCAGACGCATAGATAGTAGCGCGCCGACATATCCAAGGACCGGTCTTTTTACATTAGCGAGATCGTTGGGTATTTCCAACGAATCCGCATTTTTGAAAAGACTGAAGTCACATCCCTGCCCCACGTAAAAGGAACGGTGATTATATCTTCTGCAATAGTTAGCCAGGTATACAGAATTGGCAACACAGAGATCGCTCGTGGCAATGAGTTCGGGTTCCATATAACTGCCGTGACGTTTCCAATATGGTGTTGCCACTACATTATCCCTGGAATAATATATACTTAAAGATGGTTTTAAAAGTTCTTTAAGGTGATAGCTCCTAAAAATATCGTTATCGTTGAAAAGGATTGTATTTTCAAATCCAAGTTTGTCTGCTGCCTTTTGGATGGACCTGGCAAACCTAACGCTGTTTAATCTGTTCATGGCGCGAAACAGCGACGGGATTGGTATCCAGTTGATGGATTCCGTGATTATCTCAGGATAGTAGACCCACAAGTTTTCGGACACTGTGCCAAGTGATTCTTCCCTTCCCTGGATTATGCGCAGTCTTTTCTTTACCGATAACTCCTTGCGCTTAAGTACCGAGGTCTTTCTATCGAGTGGTGCATTGACATAAAGCACACGGTTATTCCTGCTGAACTCAAGGGCCAGATCTTTACAGTTACTGCCAATCGGGGTGTCCCAGGGCTGCTGTCCTACAATGATGATATCCCTGTTGATGAGTAGTTCCATTGGGTTAAGATTTTCTTTTCGATGTTTTTATTCCCCTGATAAATCCGTAAAGACCGGCAAGGGTTCCACTGATGATTAATATAGCTATCGGCATAATTCAATTAGTTCTAGTTTTTTGGGATGCATGCTGGTGCGGTGTGGCCAGATTAGACTTTTTGGCTTTGCCGATTGAAAGCAGAGCGATGACCATTCCTACCATAGCCCTCGGAATCTGCCACACCGCCAGGTATAGTCTTTTATCCCGGTAAAATCTCATTGGTATAGAGAGAAGCAATATAAGGCATACAGTGGCAAGCATACCGGCCCATAATTGCCAGCCTGGCCCCAGCGGGTTGAAAATTGCCTGTAGTGAAAGAAGCATGAGGAGTGCTAAGAGAAGCATCCTGGGCATGAGCAACGTCTGCAGCGTTTTGTTAAAAAACTCCAGATTTCCCTTAAAAAGCTGGCTTATGCCTTCCAGAGTATACGTTCTTAAAAACTCAAGCTGCGAGGCAATCCATCGGGTTCTCTGCGTGGTAAATACTTTCGCGCTACTCACCTTTTCATCATATACCCAAACATCGTTCAGGTAATATACCCCTACCCGATCTTTAGCTATTATAAAGTCCATTTTCTTGTCTTCTCCGATCGTATTCCCTACATTTTGTAGAATAGCGTAAAGGTAAGGAAAATCAAAAGCCATTCCTGAACCGATCAGCGCCGGAGATAGTCCCAGCACAGCGTGACCTTTGCGGTATATTTGGTTGTTGACCTCTTCATTACAGGCATCCAGGAAGGCAAAGGGTGTATCCATATTTTTTGCTGTGCGATGCAACTGGATTACCCTATGTCCCATCTCAAAGGTGCTGTTTATGGCCTCTAAAACATTCTCTCCCATCACATTATCGACGTCAAGCACCAGGGCAATATCAAATCCCCGGTTTTTGAGCACTTCTGTTGCATAGAGAAGGGCTTTGCCTTTGGTACTTCTTTCAAAAAAAACCTCTATCACCTCCGCCCCCATTGCCGATAAAAGAGCTCGGGTTTGCTGTTGAAGACCATCGGAGATAACGAAAATGCATTTATCCCCACGATATGGGTGGGCCAGCGCGGCCTGGGCGGATTCCAGAATGACTTCATCAGCCCGGTAGGCCGGAAAGAGAACAGCTATTTTTTTGAAATCTTGGGCATTCTTTTCGCTTCTCCTTAGTGGAAAAAGACCAGCAATGGCGAAAAACAATAAATACAGGCAATTGAACAGAAGGTAAATCGCCAAGATGATAAACAACAGCTCAATTGTTTTATATATTAGTTCCATCGTGCTTTGTAGTTTTTAGGTGTTCATCAAGCTCGGGTGCTATAAAAACAAAGGACCATGACATAAACATGATCACCGATGAGGGCATACCGTTCATGACCTCATTGCCATAGCTGCATATAAAACATGCAAACGTTCCAGAGGTGAGTGCGATCATCTTCACCCTGAGTTTGGGATCTCGAATCTTCCAGGCGATGCCGCCGCATTTTCCGATGATATAGCTGGTGATTGCAAACCAGATCACCAAACCTATTACTCCGTACATAACCCAGACCTTTACCCAATAACTATCGGGAGGGATGTTCGCTATCGGCCGATCGGAGTTGTAGTTGGTACCATTTGCCCCACTCATGCCCAGGCCCGCTCCAAAGGGCAGATCCTCCAACAGCCTTTTAAGTGTTCGCTGATTTTCCAGTCTTACTCCCAAAGAAGCATCCTTGGGATTCAGGGCACTTCGCAACCTGCTGACCTGAAAGATATCTTCTCCGATCATGGTGTACTTCAGAAGACCAAATCCGGCTCCACAGCACAGCAGGCCCGCTATCAGCAACTTGAAGTTTCTACTGAGAAAAAGCGCTGAGAAGAGACCTGATGCCAGGGCAAACAATGCTCCCCGTGTACCGGATATGGCCATTCCATAGAGGAATACCAGAGCTAAAAGGGTTAAAGAAATTTTTTTGAGCCAACTAAACGGCCCAGCAGCCAAGGTGAGCGCTATAACGGCCATGATTGCCTGAGAGGCTCCGAACTGGCCGGCATCAGAATACATCGAGAATACCCGAAGCTTGCCGTTGATAATGTGTGTTCCAGCATTTCCGGCATTCATCCAGACCTGCTCATTCGAAGAAAGCCCCAGATAAAGTTGTTTCATGCCGTAAACAGTGGCCAGCAGGGAAAATGCAAATATCGCCAAGATAAACCTGTCCAGATCAGCTTTCTTGCTCATCAGCAAGAAGACAAAGGGAGCTATGAGCAGCCAGCTAAGACCTGCAAACCGGAATTCATTGAACCAGCCAGCCACGCTGCCCCCATCAGGGTTTAAAACCTGCAAAAAACTGATGGCAAACCATACCAACGACATGAGTATGTACTCGTTTTTGATTCTGGAGAAGTCAATTTTTTTAAAATTGACCAGTATTCCTCCCCAGGTTAGCAGCAGAATACCGTCAAGCAGAATTCCTATCGGAATGCCTACAAAATATTTAACTAACACACCCAGTACAAAGCAGTAGCTGATATATCCCCAGACACCTGTTCTGGGATCGAGAAACACGCCCATTATAAGTACGCCAACAGCGGCAGCAGCCAGCACCATAAGTGGCCCGAGAGAGCCAAATGAAAAGGTTGAACCCGCTACCAATAGAGAAAGGCATGAGGAGACCATAAAAAAGAGGATCTTTTTTTTATGTTCGGCAATATGGGTATTCAACCTTCCAAGCATAGTGTCAATTTAGTGCTCTTTTACTTCTGTTATGATCCAACCCGCAAATTTTTCTTCTATGTTAAAGGCGGAAAGTGCCTCGCGCTGTTTATCATTTAAGGTAGATCCGGCTGTAAATATCGCGGCATAAATTTCTATGAATGACATCCATTCGCGGTTCTCTGAATCATCGGTAAAGGTTTCAAGTGCAATTACGGTAAGGTCGAAATTGTCTCTAATCATTTCAAATACCTTCGAAAGCGACTCCCTGGTAATCATTTCAAATAAGGAGCGGCATTTTAGGTTATTGTTTACGAAAGCAAAGGGACTGCTGCCAGCTATCTCTTCTCCACGCAAAACATTTTCCATGGTTTGCATCGTAGAAATTGTTGTCCGCTCTACCGCCTCGATGTATTCTTCTGATCCTATCAAAAGTACCTTTTTGCCCATTTGCGAGAATGCGTAGCAAAGATTCAGTACATCATTAGTCTGCGATGAATGCCTGTAAGATCCGATAAGACCAAGTATTTTCATCCCATTTCCAAACATGGCCTTATCAAGTTCGAAGCGTATGGCACGCAATTGTGCCCTGTAGGCTTCCTGCTTTTTCCCGGGATGAAACTCCCCCCAAATCTCTCTGATATTTTCCCCATCTTCTTTAACAGCACCCAGCTCGCCTATTATTTTTGATCCAAGCGCTGTTTTTAGCTGGGCAGCATTGTTGATGGATCGGTCGAGTAAAGAGATTAGAAATATGGTGCAGAAACAGATCGCCAGACTGGCAATTGCGCTCAGGGCGAGGTAGATTATTTTTTTAGACGACTCTGGCAGTGTTGGGATGCCTTCCTGAACAAGTTGAAGGCGGATTCCGATATTTTTGTCCAAAGTGGTCTGGTTGTAACGTGCCAGGATTTCCAGATATTCCTTGGTCGCTACATCAGCATTGCGTTCATAATTCTGGACACCGGCATCAAATGGAACCATTCCGGAAAACTTTGTTCTTAGTTTAGACAGCTCACGGTCTATGTCGGCTATCCCCGCAGTCGCTTTTTCAATATCCACGCCCAGGGAAATGCGGCGTTGTACGAGGCTCTGCTTGGCAATAAGCGGATCGCTGACGTACTGATCATTGGACCGCAACAGTCTCGAACTCAACTGAGCCTGCAGCGAGTCAACTATTTTTTTGTCGCTCAACTTAAATCCTCCCCGAAGGTAGGCGTCCTCGGCCATCTGGATCTTGTTTTTGATCGTGATTATCGCCCGGTTATCCTCGATTATCTCTGCGCCCAGATATTTGTCGCTGGTGCGGCTGGACAGTTTTTCATTAACACTTTTCAAAGCTGCCTGTGCGGCCTGTTTATCGATAAGGGCCTGGTTTTTCTTATTTTCATTATCGGTAATCTGCTGGTATACGATCTGCGATTGTTTGTCCAGGTTAAGCAATCCGTTCTGTATCCTGTAATCTTTGAGCAGCCTGATTCTATCGTTCATAATAGCCTCTTTGCTTTTCAAAAGTGAATCGAGGACGTTTATCGCGGTGTTTTTGTTGCCGATCTGCTCCAAACTGTAGTTAACGATGAAATCACTGCACAGGGTATTTACCACAAAAACCGAAAGCAGTGTATTATGTGAGGTAAAGGCAACGGATATAAAATCACTGTTCTGTTCGTGATTGATGTCCAGCTTTTTGCCAAGACTTTTCTCATCATAGCCCATTGAAGTCACGATCTGATAAAGTCCGATTTTCCCACTATCCAACGGAGTAAGTACCTGCTTTCGGCTCAACCGTTCTTCAAACATCACTATAGCATGATGCCTTTGCAAATCGCTCAGGGCATTGATTTCCGGACTCCATGGTTTAAAGGCAGCTTTTGGATCTTTCAGATCATGAATAATCAGTTTATAAGAAAGCAGGCTGATATTCTTGGGCATTCTCATAATGTCCATGATCGTGGAGAACTGCTGGTTAAGTTTGATGATAATGTCCGGACCGGTATAGCTGGCATTGTCGGGAGCTAGCTGCCTGGAGGGATCGAGCAGCCCGGTCGAGAGTTTTGCTTCGGACCGGTAGTCCTTGGGCAAATTCCTTAAAAAAACGAATCCGCCCAGTACAGTCAGGCAGAAGAC
The DNA here is from genome assembly GCF_000258495.1 of Pedobacter agri PB92. GTDB lineage: Bacteria > Bacteroidota > Bacteroidia > Sphingobacteriales > Sphingobacteriaceae > Pedobacter > Pedobacter agri. The sequence goes on along the minus strand of NZ_AJLG01000030.1, from coordinate 13,045 downwards.
CGCTATAATAATCCAACGGTATGTCTTCACCGTATCCAATGATCTCTGTATATCCATTGCGCTTTATTTCACATTTTCCATTTTTTCACCTATGAGCGCCTCCAGAGATTCCTTTGCTTTTAGCAGATTGAGTTCTGCAAGCAGCCTTTCCGAATTTGCATATGAGGTAAGGGTCTTGGCCTTTGTGTAGTCATCCAGGCTGGCTTCTCCTTTTTCAAACTTATATCTCAAGCCGTCGCTCGCTGCCTTATTGTCTATGTATGTTTGTGCCTTCACCCTGAGCTCCGCAGCCTCTCTCAAATACTCATAATAGGTATTTTTGACCTCGGTTCTGAGCAGGATATCGTATTCCTGTGCCTGATAGATTTTCTCATTGTATTCTTCTTTCGCCTGACGTACCAGAGCCGGCGTACGAAAAAGGATTCCAATATTAAAATAGATGCCTAGCTGCAGCCCGTTCAGGGTGTAAGGATTAGCGTTATTAAACCTGGCCGCGTTGCTGGGACTATAATTGTATGATGCGGTAAAAGCATCGAGATACGTCGCCTTGGCTACGCCCACCTTAGCCTTTGCACTAAGTGCACTCGCAGCATACATTTTTGTTTTGGGGTAATTTTTAAGTGCCAGATCAACATACTTCTCCAAGAGCTGATAATTGATATCGCCGATGAAGCTCTCCTGGGCACTGGCCATCTGAATAAAAATACAAAAAAAAACAAAAAACAGGACAGTCCGGGTCATTGAGTCTAGGGATTAAACTTCCCCCCAAAGGGGTATTTTTACTGATACATTCCAAATCTAATTAAATTGAACATTGTTTTCCTAAGAAGTAAATTATTTTTTTTGAAAACAGGTTTATTAAACGCATAGAAGGATTTATACATTACTAAAACCTAAACAAAACTTCAGCTGACCTACAACTGTTTAGATGAAAGAAACTAGTTCCCAATATTTCCTTGGTGAGTACTTTTTAGTTTATTTTTCCTCAAGTAATGATTCGACACTATGTTAAAAGAAACCCTCAAATCACCTTTCAATCTACGAAACCCGCTGCTTTGGAAATGTTGATGAGCTAACCGACCTTCGGATATGGCTGTACGCCGGAAGGCTCAGCACCCATATCTCTCTTTAGCATAATGCAAATCGTATACTTCGCGGCCAAAAATAATGATACCAGCTGCCTACTAAAGATATCAGCTTTTATTCAGCAAGCTGTCCTTTTAGTAAGTTAATTAAACCCGTTAGGAAATCCATCTCAGACTAAACGAGCTATCAAGACCAAATTAGCAGCGGCTAAATGTATTTAAAATACTTAGCAAACAACCTTTTAGTGAATCTACACCCTTCCTTCATAATGACACAGTTACCTAAATAATGCTATTTATAAAGACTCAATCACATGCTGAATAAGTACGAACAAGATTTATTTTTGTAAATACGACAACTAAAGATAAAATGGTGGACATAAGTATAGAAATTAAAACCAAATCTTAGGCATTTTCGTATGTTTGAAAAGTTATATAACCTGCCAAGATAACCAGATTTATTAGTGAATAAAAAAGACAAAATTGAGCTTCTAAAAGAAAACCTTCTTAATCAAGCTATAGAGCTTGAAATTTTAAATCCTACAACTCAATTTTTAACAAAGGGAATAAATGCTCTATTGTTGGAAAATCATCCTACCTTAACTTCTACGTTTGAGTTATTTAAACAGCTGATTGACTTTTTTGAACGAACTAAACTAATGGAAGCAATCGCTCATGAATTATTGTCTTCGACTACTTATAACAATATTAATTCATCAAAGATGCTTAAAATTTTATCCAATAGAAAAACTCAATTGAGTTCAAAAATTCGAATTTTACGGCCAATTCTATTAAATTGTATTGCTGATATTGAACCGCTAGAGAGAACAGCTATGTTTGCTTTGCCAACTTATAGTGCATATTTAAAAAGATTTGAAGAGTCTGCTTTTGAAACAGTCAATTTATCTTAGCTTTTCAAAATACTTAAAACGCCAATTTTCGTGTACTTAGATTTTAAAGTGTACCATTAAGCCGCAAAGTCTCTACCAGAAACTGTTTTTTTTAGAGATTATAAAAGTTGAATCCTGAAACACCTTGTAGTTAAGTAAAATATTTAGAAGACTTTAAATAATAACTTAGTTTTTTAACGTTAAGATTAAGTATCACTCACGCAGTCAGTCAAGATTGTTGTACAATGAAAAATAATTTGCTTTCACTTTTTAAATTTGTGACACATCTTGAAATACCGCTGTCCGCTTAAGTGTGAAGGGAGTCTGCTAAGGTTCCTTTTTGTGTTCAGCACAAGAAGGGGAAAAAAGGTGCAAAACAAAGTAGGGTTGTTGGCTACGAAGAAATATAAAAAACAAAGATTTCCTCCGAAAAGCTTGGAGTTTCAGAGGCAAATGGGTTGTTTATTACTCATTCTTATCCTTTTACTGCATTTTTCGAACGATTTAACGTTTATTAAGGGATCAACATCATCAAGAATCTGAGAAAGCCAACCAAGTTTACCAATAATCTGGTTGATGAAATCAATTAGGGGCTTATTGCTATATATAGACCTTTCAAAGCTGAACTGAAACCAATAAACTTATTTTCGAATAGGAAACGGAGATATTACTTTAAGAAAGCAGAGAAATCACTATCCTACTTGAAGGCTTATATACTTTGTTAGATATTATGAAAAAAAGAATTTAGCAAAGATACCTTGGTAAGGTACACCAGCTACATCGAAAAGTTTGATTTTCTTGTGGAAAGAAGATAGCCGATGTGAGGTTAAACGGAACGGACACCAGATTTGTTTCCAATATGCTAGATTGGTTGACCATAGAACATTAACAGGGTGAAACGGCATTTAACAATCACCTTGCATTTTAGGTCAATCTATTAAACTGGTTCTCAAAATCACGACGAAAAAATGGTTAAGACGTGAAGATTTTGAAACAGGACCAAATAGAGATCTCGTATTCAAAGTTGCCAAGCCGGTTAAGAATCAATGTTTCGGCGCAAATGTGGATAACAGGTAACAAAAGATTAAGAACTTCCCAAAACGACTCTACTATTCTCGATTTATTTATTCCAGCTGAATTCGGGCTGAGGAATTCGCCCAATTAAAGACAGCAAACGTCGATGCTAAAGAGCAATATATCAAGATTATAGACAGAAACCAGTAGCCAAACTATTCCTATAAGCGATGAATTTGGCTAAATGTTTACTAGTTAATCTTCCAATATTAACCTTCAAATAATGATGTGATCAGCAAAGATAGCGAAGTTATTAACACAGCTAATGGTGAAAATTATTTTGCAAAAATGTTTTATGAATTTATCGGGCCAAAATCAAATTTGTAAATTGATATAACAATTTATGGGTACAAAGTACTTGAACTTTAGACTTATTGAATGCTTGCTATTCTATGCTGAAAATTATGGGATCAACCTGGCACGGAGGTACCACAGGATGATCAATAAAAGCTTGATCTGATCGGCAATTTAAGCAATGATATGTTACGAGGAAAAACTATTATCTGATAGAAATAAGGCAAGTAGAATATCCATTTTAACTGCCTTAATTCATTGATCTACCCTACCACCTCTAAATGCGGTACAATTACAAAAAGCTAATTTTCATTTTTGTTTGTAACAAAAAAGGCTATCTCACGACAGCCTTAAATTTAACAAGCAATAAATATAAAAGAAGTCCCGAATCGAAACACCCTTCAAATGATCATCAACTAACCAAAATAAATGATCTAATGTTTTTCATAGGTGATATAATAACCATGATTTAGTCTTTTTGTTTATATTTCTTTTACTGGCAAAATAGAAACCTGAACTTCTAAGTCTGAGATATTCTGCCCTCGAGATATTGCATTCATTACAAGTTCTTTTTTAAAAAATGAAGCATATCTTAAAACAATTTGTCTGATTTCGAAGTAGTTGAGGTAAGTCCTACTTAAATGCGCCATATAAATTCAGCTTTTAAATGCCTTATAGCTATATATCACATTATTATTGATGCTGGTGTCTTGAAGGTAGTATTTTATATAGTCTTATCAATTGCTATTCTACTATTACTATTCATCAGCGGCATTCTCTCAGAATCTGCCGCAGAATTATTCTTTCGTTAGATTTTTAATTCTTTAATATGAAACGCAATTCACTCATAGTATTTATTTCGATATTGTTGTCCTCACAAATATGTTATAGTCAAGGCTGTGTGATTAATAATTACAACGGATTTAATAGGGTATTTATTAGGCCTACTGGTGATCCTAGAGTTTTTCAACCTGGTAATGGAAATAATTTTGTGAGGTGGGAAGGAAATTGCGGTCCTCACACATACGTTCAAACCACCAGTTCACCTAATGGAACATGTACTGTTACGGAAAACAACGTTACAACCTCTGGAACCTATTATCCTACAGTTTCAGGAACTTTCACTCGAGCATGTAATGTCCCTCTCGATGATCATATTTGGTGGATGATATTAATATTAATGCCATTGACGTACTTTTTTTTTAGAAGGGCTCAACTAAATAAAACCTAACTCACCTTTTTGGTCAATAAATGTTCACTGATAATTTTAGTGTTTTTGTTTGAACTTGACATCTTTTTTTGATGGCGAAGTGATTCAAATATAGGAAAATGTATATCGTTTATAAGGATGGAAAGGATATGAGACAGGTTTATACGGAAAGAGAAATTCCTGAATAGGTTTGAAATAACATAAGGCAACAAAATCATAAGATGTGGGATAATAAACGAGACATTTCCCTAAACATACTGTCGAAGCATTTCCTAATCCATGGAGGTTTATTCGATCAAATTGAAAATATATTAAAAAGCGTTCTGACTTCATCAGCAGAACGCTTCACTAATTAACCTATCGTCCCGGAAAGATTAAAGACACAAAGTTAAAACAATAAGACTATAACAACTATAGCCCTTTTGGGTGACTAGTGCTAAATAAGTTGACACTTATTTATTAGTAAATATAATTCTTCTTGTGAGATGATGGTGGAAAGAATTTTTTCTATATCTGATCTGGTGTTTATATCCTATCATAAGTAAGGTCTTTTAGTGTTATAAGATCCACCGCTTCTCGGATTATTATTATAGTTTATTCAATGTTTTTTGGTTTAACTGGGATAAATTCATACTTTAAAATTCCATTTATTCCTACTGCTAAGTATTTCGATAGCAATCATATTCATCAGTGGGGGTGATCCCATTTTAGCTAATATTTAGTGGTATTGTGCTGAACAGTATTATGATCCCCGATCAGTATAATGGATTTGTTTTTGACCTAAATCGTTACTTTATGGTCATCCTTAATGCTGCTGACAATCTCCAACCAAGTTTGCTGACAAAATATATTCTTATTTGCTGAGCTGCACCATCTGGTGTATGTAACAGTCATAATCAGATTGACCAAACAGATAAGTGCACAGAAAGTCAATACGACAAATGTAACTGAAATTTCAAATGGGATAGACATACGGCCAAGATACTCTTAAAATTACGTACTAGAAATTATAAAGAATTTTGTAAAACTGGTTTTTTTTTAGCCAAAAAAAATAAAATTCAAACTCCCGCCTGGCAAGCTTGGAGTTTACGTTAGATCAAGCTTTCCGGTATCGAAAACGAGCTGTCGACCCTCGGGTATTATTTAATATGACGTGTATCCCATGAAAATTTTGGTATAAGAAAAGTTGTAGGCAGTCCTGATACACTGGACGGATGGCAAAATGCTTCTTTAAAAGGTATGATTATTATAGTTATTATTGTTAGCTTAGGAGCCATTCAATAGTATTTTGGGGAACGATTAATTTTTTTGATCAACTTTGCTTTGATTACGACACAATATAATGATTTTTACTGCACAAGGCCTATTTTTTATTATACCAATAGCAAACTGAACCAAATCTCCAACATTTAAAATTATCAAACCATCCTCATTGTAAAATCGAATTTTTTGACCATTTAAATCTTTAATGAACCCATATTTAACAACCTTATTATAAGACAAAACTATTCCCTTTCTCATATATACCTTTTTTAGTTTTCATAAAGTTAAAGATCGGAACGTAATGCTAATTACGTAAAACCAATACTTTAAGATTTAATTATAATCTTTTAATGTTTAATTTTAGGCCTGAAAGTCATAAATATTACCATCACTTAATCCAAACAATCATACCAATTATTGTGTATTTAGACTGATAAATCATACAAAAATATAAAAGTCAGATAGAATTTTATATTTTTGCGGCACTTCAAACGCCCGCATATGATCGAAATTTCACATAATACTCCTCTTTCAAAACTTAATAGTTTAAAAATTGGAGACACTGTAATTGATGATTATGAATCTTCAGGAAAAATTGTTAAAATCACAAAGGCAAAACAGCCAGGATTTATTGAATTCAAATTACTCTTAGATAACCGCCAATCGATTTATTTGATTAAGTGTTAGGCAATTTGCACCTTTTGCTTTTTTTTTCCAACACCAAGCTATCGTCCTCATTGACCAGATGATTTGGCAACGTATTGATCAGTAAAAGCGTCTTCGTAAATCCATATGTCTTTGTGATTCTTCTTTAATCCACATAACCTGCAGCCTTGTTACTTACTCTAAATCTTTTATAATTTTCTGTATATCAGAACTAATCTTATGGTCCGGAATCTTCGCATAAATCTGTTTGTTTTTATGCTGGTATGTCCCTTTATCTTAGATACACATTTTGGTACACCATTGTTGAGGATTATGGTAGTGGCAAAAGTATGTCTAGCCATATGAAATGTCAGCAACTTATTTACCTTGCACTAGTCCGCTATCTCTTTTAAATTGGCATTCATTTTCTGATTGCTCACCATTGAAAGCCGGGTATGTTTGACAAGGCATTCGGGATTGGTTTTAATAGCCCTTAATTTTCGACAGGGCTGCTGGCAAAACAGGAATCCGTGAAAGCGTGTTGCTCTTCTTTCTATGTATATATCCGTAAGTTTGCATCAATGCCCTTCAATAATTTAGAGCGTTTTAACATATTTAGGATGAAAGAGTACCTGTATAACAACTGAATACAAACATATCTCTGACTGTCTCAATCCTCGCAATACTGAACTCCTACTTCTTAATACGGTATAGTTCATCTTGGTGAGAGTCCACGGCGTATAGCAGTTTGTTTTGGTTTGTAGTTGAGATATGGATTAATAGCACCCATCCTTTATCTAAACATATCCAAACTATTTTTCCCAAGTTTTTAATGTATTCAATGGCATTGTTGTTACCACAGTTGCGGACATTCCTAAGTTAATACTTAAAATCAAAAAGGTAAGCGAAGTTTATTTGTGCAACGGGGATATCTTTGACATTATAATTTAACTGCATAAATCTTTGGCATGAATTAGATAGACCTCATGACGCTGAAGTATGTTTTTTCAAACTCTTTGCCGATAAGCAGTTTCATCTTGGCGTTGTGATCTTCAAATATGTCCACAAGGCTTCTTAATTAAAGATATTTGGGAATAAAGCGGCTTTTAATCGTTTCTGTCGCTACGGTAATAATTGGTGAAACTCAAGAGCTTTTGCCTGTAACTTTCGAGATAAGAAATTGAGACTTTGGTATCCCGCTTTGTGCCTGATGCTCTTTTAGCCTGTGCATTTCAGTGATTGGGATCATAGAACTTTCCAGTTGAGGTTTCTGCCCTTATACCACTTACCGTAAACCTTAGAGAGATGGTTACAAAACAGTTTTTGTAATTGAAGCGCTTGTTCAAAATAAAAAAGCAAATTCACGTTTGTTCTCATGACAAATGATATACAGATAAAAAATGATGCTATTAAAACCGCGAAGTTCCAATAGTATAGGATCCGATGCTTCTTAAAAATGAGAGCATATATCGAAACATTCTCCAAATAGCTTTTAAACGAATTATTCGCACATATACATTTAAGCTATTGAGTGTACTAACATTTTTTAATAACAAACATCTATTTGGGTTCACCCAGATCCTTTGTTACCTTAGTAAAGCCAATTACCCTGCCATCCTTATCGTGGATAGCAGTAATTAAGACACTTGCCCAGAACTGATTCCCATTCTTTCTCACCCGCCATCCTTCATCTTTTGCTTTTCCAAATTCTTTTGCCTGGGCAATAAGCCGCTGTGGTTTACCATTGGCTATGTCTTTCGATGAATAAAAAACACTAAAGTTTTTGCCGATGATTTCTTCCTCCCTATACCCCTTGACTAATTCAGCACCAAGATTCCAGTTTTCTATCCTGCCGTTCTCATCTAATAAAAGTATAGCATAATCCTCAATTTCCTGAACCATCCGATTAAATCTGGCGAGTTTAACGTCTTTCTGTGTTGCTGTTTCATTTACGATTGCTTTAATCCGTTCATCAAGGGTATTTGCAGAATTAGATAGCATATCTATCCATTTCTCATTTAAAGCAAACACACCCTTTTTTGCTAAATCGACTAATGACATAATGATAGTCAAAGGATGCCTGATTTCATGTGACTGAATAAAAGCTATTTGCTGCAAAGCCCGGTTTTGTTTTTCGACCTGTTCTATTTGCTCCTGCATTTGCATTTTGGTTTTCTCCGTCTCCATTAGATACATTACCTGTCTTGCTAGAATTTTAAGGATTTGTTTCTGATGGCTACTTAACTCCCCAGGCTCAAAATCGAATACACAAAGTGCACCTACACGATCACCCTCCGAGGAAATTAGCGGAGAGGCGGCATAAAACCGGATATGCATATTTCCAGTAACAAGTTCGTTAGTGCTCACCCGCTCATCTTTACTTGCATCTGGAATAACCAATACATCTTGAGACTGAATGGTATATCTACAAAATGAACTTTCTTTTGCGATGGGTTCCATCTGAAAATTTTTGACAATCTTGAACCAATTGTATTTGTCATCCAATAAGGTCAGAAAAGCAATAGGCTTCCCACAAATTTCAGCAGCCAGATTAACAATAGATTGAAATTCCCCAGTGCGTGTAAAATCGATTAAGTTGAATTCGTTTACTTTCGCAACCCTTTTTTCTTCATCAGCAGCCATATTCGTTAATTTAGAGTTCTAAAATTCGCAAAAGGTTTTAGTATTTGCAAAGTTGTTCCAATATACGCTAATGAGGAATAAAGAGGTTCAGGTAACAAAAAATTCACAATCAATAATAACAATGCTGACGAAGTGTAATAAAAATTACAATCTTGGATGCCAATTACGGCCGCAGGCTACGCTTTGTGAAGTTCACAGCTTCCTATATCTAATCAGAATAACAGTCAGTTTATCAGATGATTGAGCAGCAACGTATTATGCGAAATGCATTTGACTTAAATTTACAGGAGATATAGAAGATGCCAATGATCTGAAACAGGATACTATGGTCAAGGCGATTAGATTTTCTGAAAGTTTTGAATCCGGCACCAAGATCATGGACTCAGGGAATTAAAATCCGGCTACACACTTGGAACCGTAATCAATTGTCTACTATGTTCAAAATCCTCACTCTGATTATTAACTAAGTTTAAACATAAAGGATATTGAATTTTGATCATTCTAAAATGCAAAAATCAGCTATTTAACATTAAGAAATTTTATTGCCTCCTGAATATTTGCGTCAACCATAAGGTCGTCAAAATTATCTCTGATAGATATTGTAACATCAGGTGGGATGAATGAATGATAATTACCGGTTCTGTCACCATCATAACCATTACTCAAAGCGATAAATGAATTATAAGGCAAGGTGGAGTTAAGATAACTGGTGGTATAACCTGCCGTTTTTTCTCCGATAAATATTGCATTTACCCTTCCTTAAAACGCAAGTGCTGTAACTTCGCCGGAACTTGCTGTCAGTATACCCGTAATTATAGCAGCTTTAGCTTTATCTAAAATTTGCCCTTTGGCTTGATAGATGCTATAGGTTTTAAATTATAGCTATCGGGTATTTTGCAAACGTTTTGATCTGGGTTTAATGGAACTGTTTGCGAAAAGCCTAAAGTGATACCCAAACTAAATATTAATGCAAAAATTTTAACTTTCATATCAATCTATATTGCAGTAAAAACGGGATTCATAATTTAAACGTTGAAGCAGCAGATATTAAATTGCCATCTCTGGTTATAATTGAAATATCATCCAAAAGCAAAATCCCTCGCAAAAAACGTCCTATACCTTCCATCAAATCAAGTCTGGAAACCAAGCATATCATATCTACGCATGCTAATAGCATTCGTTTATCCCAGAAAGTGAATCTTCGGATCTACCTAGATAAGCAAATTCATCTATAAAAGCGCCCGGTTGAATCTTTGACAATCAAGACGCATACTTTATATGAGTGCTTATTTCAAAAAATCACAGAAGGCTCTTCTCCCTATGTATTTTGCCAACATCAGTAACACGTAGAATCAAAACCAAATCAAATTTGGCTGCTTATTAACCTACTTTTTATTATATATATATAATCTTTATTGTGACACCAATAATCATGATTGTCATAGAAGATTATTCTTTTATACAACAAAAGAAGCTGTCAAGATTAATATTTCGCAAAATTATCTATATTTAATACAAAAAAATTGAAAATCCGCGCGATTCTCAACATCTTTCTATATTCTCGATAACAAATTAAATTTTAGACCATGAGGAACGGTATGATTTTAAGTTTGAATAACAAAGCCGGGATTGGAGTAATCAAAGATAGCAACGATCAGCACATCCTATTTTATATTGAACAACAGATTGCTTCATTCAAGAGGGGACAAGTAGTTTATTTTGAAATCAAATATCTTGAAGGTGTACTAAGGGCCGTGAATGTTACAGTAATTATAGATGGAAGAATTTATGATAAGAACGATAAACAAGGTTGATTTTCAATCATCTATCTGGAATTGACATAATTCCATAATGCGATCGTTACAAAGGGAGAAAATTTCTCTGAGTTTGGAGTTAAGAGGTTAAAAAAACGCATAAGGGACGTTTTGCTTACATAATCGCCATTTTTCAGAAATATCGCTACCGATAAATGTTCACATGATTTTGCATCCGCTTTAATGATTCCGAGTTTAGAGCAGATCAATTTTTTGAGTAGTTTTTGATTTTGAGGGTCTTGCATTATTTAGAATTTTACTGCATTCAAAATAAACATTGAAAATGACAATGGCAATACTCTATTACAGGAAAAACTTTAGACATGGGAGAATTTGTTACATATCGGATTCTTTTCCTACATTAACAGGTTAATTGCTTTCACTCCATGGGAAATAGAGATATAGAAGTAGAAGCAGTATCCCAAAAATTCGCACTTGTAATGTTGTACTGTGGAAGTGAACTAGGCTATTTCAGATTATCACTCAAACAACAGTTTGTCTCAATCGATAACATTTTATTGTTCAAGTGATATCAAATTAAATGTTACAATGAATAAAAGTTCTCAACATCAATTAATTCACCACATCAGATAGGTCAGAAGCGTGAATTGATAATTCTATTTTGTGCCTAAAGGTACTTATCGCCATACATGCTGCCATTTGTCTGAGTCAACTATAATAAACCGTTTTTGGTTTGGTAGTCAGAAACCCAAGATATCAAACAACCCGTGATTAAACATTAAACTAATGCAGATTGTATTCTTTCGAGCAACTCGCTAATGTCAAAAGGCTTACTTATAAAGTTTTCAGGCTCACAGATTCCCTTCAAATCTCCAAGGCTGGCATGAGCACTCATGATTATGACAGGCACCTCTTCATCGTCTGAATTTAGTTTAAGTTCCCTGCAAAGAGCAATGCCAGACCCATCAGGTAACATGACATCAAATAAATATAAATCCGGAAGGGTTGAGGTATCCCTATTCCTAAACTCTGCGATGCTAGCAAAAGATTCTACAATATAATCTTCTGAGGTAAGAAGTATCTCTAGTACTTCTCTTATGCCTTCGTCGTCTTCTAATAAAAATATCTTTCTCATACCCTTCTAATAACGAAACAACATTAACTACCCTCATTAGTTTTAGATATTTTGCATTGTTGTCGTAATTGAGGTTTTTTTTAATGCAATTATCTGATCCGCTGATTCTCAATTGGTAAGCAGAACCAAAATTCACTGCCTATTCCAAGTTCGCTATCAACTCCAATCTTACCGTTATGATTTTTTATAATCTCTGCACTTATGTAGAGCCCTAGTCCTAGTCCGGTAAATTTTTGACCTTTATAATCTGTTCGGTAGTAACGGTTAAAAAGATGCTTGAGCTTTTCACTAGCGATCCCGGGCCCATAATCCTTTACACCAATTCTCATTTCTTTTTCATCCGTTATGCTTGCCCTGACTAAAATTTGACCAGAGTCGGGTGCGTACTTAATGGCATTTGTGATAAAATTCACCAACACCTGGCCAATCTGCTGGTTATCGGCAAAAATGATTTGCGCTTTTTCCCCTTCAAAAACAATCTCTTGCTTAGAGGTTTGCGCAAGGTGAGAGCAGCAATCATCAAATAACTGGCTCAATGAAAACTCTGTTTTTTCCATTTTCATTTGTCCCTGTTCCATTCTGCTGGTATCGAGTAAATCATTGATCAGTCGAGATAGATTCTCGAGGCTTCTGATTGACTGTGAAATAAGTTTCTCCCTAGATTCAGCGGGCAATTTAGTGTGCGCCCTTTCAAGCAATTGTAATGAAGCTTTAAGGGAAGTAACCGGGGTTTTGAGTTCGTGACTGGCGATGCTTATAAAATCATCTTTGCCCTGGGTGATAAGTCTTCTTGAAGTTACGTCCATAAAAGTTCCGATACCTCCCGTGAGATTGCCTTGCTCATCAAATATCGGTGCTGCATTAATGGAAATGTAGAAGACATCTTTATCAGGAGGTTGTACACCAATCTCGACATCAAAAACCTGCCGCCCGGTAGACATCATAATTGACATAGGATGTTCCTCCTGTGGAAGCGGTGTCCCATCGAGGCGAAGGTTTTGCCAACACGGATCATCATATGTGCGGTCTTC
>NZ_AJLG01000029.1 GCF_000258495.1 Pedobacter agri PB92 | reverse complement strand
ACGTACACACTTGTTCAATCTGCTCAATTTCTTCCTGCTCCTGATTAGAAAAGAAATTTAAATACTCGTGCTGGTGCAAAACCTGCAAAGCATAATAATCGTTATCTGAATTTAATTTCGACTTAATAGCATTGATTGCTTCTGGCGCTAAGCTATTTACATCAACATCCTGCAACTGTGTTGCTATTTTAGTGGTATTGGCGATTGCCTGTTTTAAGCGATCAATACCGATGTTATTTCTTGCAGATATAGAAACAACCTGAATGCCCAGTTTTTGAGCGAGCTTGTCTACATTGACTTCAATACCTTGCTTTTCAGCCAAATCAATCATATTCAAGGCCAATATCATCGGAATCCCTAAATCTGCCACCTGCGAATACAAAAGCATGTTTCGCTTTAGGTTTGAAGCATCTGCAATGAGTACAATCACATCAGGATGTGCGCTGTTTTTTTGATCGGCCAATACCTGGAAAACAATACTTTCATCGCTACTTTTCGGGTACAAACTATAAGTGCCCGGAAGGTCAATGATTTCGGCTTGTTTGCCATCAATCATTTTCATGAAACCTGTTTTCTTATCTACCGTGATACCTGGAAAGTTTCCTATCTTTTGGTTTAACCCGGTTAAACGGTTAAAAAGTGTAGATTTTCCTGTATTGGGATTACCAACTAACGCAACTTTAATATCCAAACCTGCCTATTTATTGAATGATAATAACATCAGCCTCACTTTTACGCAAGCAAAGCTGATAACCAGCAACACGAATAGCCATCGGATCACCGAGTGGCGCAAAACGTTCAACTTCCACCACTTCACCTGGCAAGCAACCCATCTCCATCAGTTTTACTGAAAGATCAAGATCTGTAAAAGATATGATTGTGCCCTTTTCTCCCACCTTGAGATTGGAAAGTTTCATATGTATATTTTCTTTCGATGTCAGCTGGCTACCACAAAGTTGAATTTCAAAAAAGGAATGCAATTGATGAAATTTAAAACCTTTGCGGTTTCCTATAATTTAGGCGCAAGTTACCCTTTCTTTAGATTTATTCCAAATAACAAGCGCTAACATTCCTGATAGAAACAAGCTTTTACTAAACGATGATTTAATTTCTTTGACGGCCACCACCAAAGCCACCACCGTTCCCTCCTCGTCGTCTTTCGCCGTCTTCATTGCCTCTTATTCTATTTTTGCCACCCATTCTGTTTAGTGAATAGGTAAAAGAAAACATGAAATAACGTTGAAGTACGTTATAACTTACATCCTGTATGGTATTATTATTTGCCGTTCGGCTAATCCCTTGATTTTCGTTAAGCAAATCGTTAACAGCGGCTTTAAGTGTGCCTCTGTTTTTGAAAAACTGTTTACTGAGGTATGAGTTGATTAAGGTAAAGTGAGTATCAAAAGCTTCACCACGGCCCGTGTTTTGATTATAATCTGCATCTACAGACCAACGAATATCGCCAGGGAAGAGATAACTTACACTGATATTGGGGCTAAAAGTATAAAACCGGGTATTAGAATTTGGCTGAACAGAATATGTTGCCCGATTAATGGAACCATTCACACCGGCCGTTAAATCCAGTTTGTCCAGGTTCGAAACGAGGCGATAGCCATTAGTGACTGACCAGCTGTTGGTGATGTTTCTTAGTGAATTGGTGAAATTCACATCGCGATCATAATTTCCGGAAACATTGATATGAAAATTAAGTTTATTATCCGCCATTAATGGTAGGCTCAAAGATGATGAAACGCTTCCTGCATAAACGCCGTTTACATTCACCGGGGTAATGGCCAATTTACCCTGGTCTGGCCCGCTTTGAATCAAGCTGCTGCTATTGGCTATTTTATTTGAAGTTTGAGTAAGGTTTAAATTCACAAAAAGTGACCGGTTTTTGCCAACGGTAAAAGTATTGTAGGCTACCCTTAGCGTATTATCAAATTCAGGTTTTAGATCGGGGTTTCCCATGGGAATACTTTGGGTATTGGTATTATTCGGAATAGGCTGCAATTGCTGAATAGTTGGTTGGTTTGTTCTACCACGATAATTAAAAACTAATCTTTTACTGTTGCTGAAATTGTACCTGAACATGGCCGATGGCGTGTAATTAAATACATTTTGTTTTAAAATGAATCTCCGGCTGATATTGTTATTGGTTCTGTCGGTATTCTGGACCGCCATGCCTGCGTTCCAGTTATATTTTTTAGCTGATTTATTGATGCTGAATCCTGCAGTGTTAGTGAGAATGGTATTTTCATACGAATTGCTGAAGGTTTGATCGAGCAAATCATACTGCAATGTTGCCGGATTAAAATTATAAGTAAAACGATCAGAGGTATTGTGGTTATATCCATTCTGATAATTCAATTCAAAACTAAGTGTATTACTTAAAGGCTCGGTATAAACTAACCTGGTATTATGATTAATTGACTCACTTTCCTGGTCGTTTAACTGGTTGGTGAGTTTTTCGGTCGTGGTATTACCCTCAATCCTGGTTTCGGGATTATTATTGTAATTTTCGGCGTCGTTGTTATTGATGTTTGTGTTTAAATTCAATGACAAGGTACGACCGCGGCGCATGAATTTTTTGCGAAGTAAAATGTTATTACTCAAGGATGGTGAGGTGCCATGGTTGGTTAAAGCTTGAGAACCGTTAATGCGGTAGGTGTTGTAGTCTCTGGTATACTGACTAAAATTGTTGCCCTCATTATTGGTATAGCTCAAATTGGGCTGAATGCGTAATGAGGTTAACGAATCTATTTTGGTATCAACCATAAAGCCTAAGCGGTGATTTAAACGCTCTGAGTTGTTGGTTTGATTGTTATTAAAAATGGTGGTTACATCACCTAAAAAGTTTTGGGTAACACTGTTTCGGAGAATTAAGTTTTCTGATTTATTCACAAAGTAGTTTACGCTAAACTCGGTTTGATCGGCATAGGTATCGTTGAAATTAAATCCGGCAGCCTTCGTATCTGTAATCCCTCCGCGACCGCCGTTGCCGCCACCGTTACCTCCGCCTAAACCGCCACCAAAATTTTGTTTGTTTACGTTATTAAATTGCGCTATAACGCTTAATTTTCTATCCTGATTAAAGTGATTGATGTTTGCGTTAACATCATAACGATCATCTGAACCATAACCTGCTGTAGTGTTACCGAAATATCCATTTTTCTTATCTTTTCTGGTAGTGATGTTGATAATCTTTGTCCTGGTTCCATCATCAATCCCTGTAAATTGTGCCTGATCGGAGAGCTCATCAATAATCTGAATTTTATCAATCATATCTGCCGGAAGGTTTTTTGTTGCCAGTAATGGATCATTACCAAAAAACTCTTTTCCATCAACCCGTACTTTAGTAATGGTTTCGCCCTGAGCTTTCACCGTTCCAGCTTTATCAACTTCCACCCCCGGAAGCTTTTTTAATAAATCTTCCACAACTGCATTTTCCACCACCTTGAATGAACTGGCATTGAATTCCAAAGTATCTTTTTTAACTACTATGGGTGGAATTTCTGCTTTGATCTCAACGGTTTGTAGGTCAATCGAACCGCCTTCTAAAATGATATCACCAATGCTGGCTACTGGTCGATCGGCTGTGATTACAAAATCTTTGGTTGTATTTTTTAAACCAAGAAAGGCAGCATAAAGCCGATAATTGCCTGGTTTTAATCCTTTTAGAATAAACTTACCATCTTCAGTGGTACTTACTGCACCCACCATGCTAGAATCAGCAAGATTTTTTACCGCTATTGATGCATAATCTATTGGCTTTCTATCTTTTGATTGAAGCACTCTTCCAGCCACCGATCCACTATTTTGAGCGTACGCCAGACATGACCATACAATTAAAGTTAAGGTAAAGAGTTGTTTCATTTGGTTAGTTTTCTGGTTCTAAAATAAAGACTACTCCCCACTTTAAAGGTTTATTTTTGCTTAGGTAACAATTGAAATACATAACTGTCAGTTTGACGGTTATAAGCTTCTTAAATAAAAAAGTCCCGATGAAAATCGGGACTTGAAATTAGATTGGAAGATTACATTCTCATGCGCATTCCACCGCTACCACCCTGGTTTGGCATCTGTACATCGCCACTCATGTTTCTTCCGCCAATGCGTGTTAATGAATAGGTGAATGAGAACATATAGTATCTCTTTAAAACATTGTAATTTAAATCGGTAATGGTATTATTGGTTGCTGTTCTACTAATTCCTTGATTTTGGTTAAAAGCATCATTAACCGCAATTTTGAACGTTCCCCTGTTTTTAAAAAACTGACGGCTGATGTAAGAATTTACCAAAGTGAATTCAGTATTGTAACCTTCTCCTCTACCAGTATTTTTAATGTAATCTAAATCTACTGCTAAACGTATATTTCCAGGGAAAAGATAACTGATATCAAAGCTTGGATTTAACGTGTAGAAGTTTGTAGTTTGAGCTGGATTGGCCGAATAGGTAGCACGGTTATATGTTCCTGAAATACCACCTGTTAAATCGAATTTATCAAAGTTGGTTACAAAATTATAACGGTTTGTTAAAGCATAGGTATTGGTTACGTTTCTTACCAAATCAGCCGGATTGTTGTTGGCTGTTGTGAAATTCACATTTCTGTTATATGTTGCATTTAAAGATGCATTTAAGTTCAGTTTTCGCTCTGGTAAAAGTGGCAAACCAACATTTACACTTCCATTACCTGAATAAACGCCATCAACGTTTACGTAGGTAGTTCTGATTTTACCGAAATCTACATCATTTTGATCGGTAACTAACTGACTGCTGTTACCAATTGCATTAAATGTTTGGCTCAGATTAATAAAAGCAAAGAACATTCTGCTTTTTGCAAAATCGAAATTGTTATAGTTAATCGTCAGATTATTATTAAAAGCCGGTTTTAACCCTGGGTTACCAACAAAAACGCTTTGTGTGTTTGTATTATCTGGAATAGGTTGAATTTGACTGATCGATGGTTGCTGTGTGTTTCCTCTGTATCGAACATTTAACCTTCTGGCATTGCTAAAATTATATCTGAAATTTGCTGAAGGAGTTAAGTTAATGAAGTTCTGCGTTCTGACTAAACCTGTTGTAACATTAGTATTTACACGGTTGGTTTGTTGTGCGGCTAACCCGATATTCCAGTTATATTTTTTTTCGTTGGTGGTGTAACTTAATCCTGCAGCATTAGTTAGCGTTTGGTTTTCATAGATGTTGGTGTAATCAACATTAACCAAATCGTATTGTCCGCTTGAAGAATTAAAATCTAAAACCTGGCGACCTTGGTTATCATGCGCATAGCCATTTTGATAGTTAAATTCTAAACTGGTAGTTTTAGAAAGTGGTTCGGTATAAACCACTCTCGATGTATTGTTAATTGAATTGGTATTGACCTTGTTCAATTGATCAATAAGTGATGGTGTAGTAACGTTGTTTACCGTATTGCTTTCAGAAATGTAATTGTAAGTATCTGCATCATTATTGTTAATACTTGTATTTACGTTCAATGAAAGCGTTCTTCCACGTCTTTTAAATTTTTTACGTAATAACAAGTTATTTGAAATGTTTGGTGTGGTTGAATTACTGATGTAGCGCTGATCACCTACGGTAGAAGATGCAATCAAATTCCTGTTATAAGAACTTAAATTTGTGGCGTCGGATTCAGTAAAAGAAACATTAGGCTGTAATTTGATCGTAGTGGAAGAATCTAATTTGGTATCGATCATAAAGTTAAATCGATGATTCATACGGTCGGTATTATTATCCGCTATGTTATTTACCGTTGTAATCGAATTTCCTAATAAGTTTTGGGTAAAACTGGTTTGCTGGTTAGAAACATCCGATTTGTTGAAGAAATAACTTCCCTGAATTTGGGTACCATCTTTATAGGTATCGGCAAAGTTTAAACCACCCGCGTTAGTGGTTGTAATGCCACCGCTACCGGCACCGCTTCCACCACCGCCAAAGTTGCCACGACCACCGCCGCCAAAACCATTTCCAACGCCATTACCTTGCCCAAAGCTTTGTTTGTTAACGTTATTAAATTGTCCAATCACACTGAATTGCTGGTCGTTATCAAACTTGTTAACATTGATACTTGCATCATATCGATCTTGCGTTCCATAACCTACGGTACTATTTCCAAAATAACCTTTTTTCATTCCGGCTTTTGTGGTGATGTTCAGGATTTTATTTCTGGTACCGTCGTCAACGCCCGAAAATTGCGATTGTTCAGACATTTCATCAATTACCTGAATTTTGTCCACCATATCTGCCGGTAGATTTTTAGTAGCCAACAATGGGTCGCTGCCAAAAAATTCCTTTCCATCAACCTTAACCCGTGTTACGGTTTCGCCCTGAGCTTTAATGCTGCCATCTTTGGCTACTTCTACACCTGGCAGTTTTTTCAATACATCTTCAACCACTGCGTTTTCACGAACTTTGATTGATTTTGCATCAAACTCTAAAGTGTCTTTTTTTACCACTACAGGAATGCTGGCCGTCACATTCACATCGTTCAGATCCACACCATCATCAGCCATTGGGATTTCGCCGGCATTCACCGATGCTTTTGCCACTTCAACATCCTTTGTTGCTGTTTTTAAACCTAGAAACGCCGCGTAGATGCGATATTTACCGGGAGCAATAGCTTTGAAACTAAATGTTCCGTCGGGGTTGGTTTGACCAGATGCTACTACTGCAGAATCCTTCAGGTTTCTTACTGCGATGGTTGCAAAATCAACAGGTTTTTTATCTTTAGCACTGATTACCTTACCCGTAATTGCGCCGGTATTTTGAGCTTGGGCGACGTAACCGCAAAATAGGAGAACAATGAAAATTGCCCTCTGAACGTTATTCTTCATTAGAAAAAATTGGATATATGAATGTAAAACTAAGCTATCAGACTAAGCTAAGTTTAAAAGGTTTGGTTAAGATGTGTTAAATGATAAGTAACATTTTAAATACAGCCTATGGGAGCAAGCTGCAGGTTGAGCGTTAACGGTAATTATTTTTGTTGAGCAGGATAACTTTTGTAATAAACTTTTGGGCAGTTACAGTTTTTTTTAAAAATACTGCAGCTACTTAAACTTAGCGTTATCAAAATCAAAACTGAACTAACTATTTTTCTCATCGAAATTGAGTTTGTGAAGTAAAATGTAGCTGAATACAGCCATTAGGCAGCCCAACATGTCGCAACCGAAATCCCACCATTCTGCTGAGCGATAGGTAAAAACTTTCCATTGCAATAATTCAATACCACCTCCAATAGCAATATTAATGAGGATGATCTTAAAAATGGTTAACGTTCGGAAACCGTAATTATTTTGATATTTAATTTTTCCGTAGAACAATAATACCGACAATACAAAGAAAAACCCGAGGTGGGTCATTTTATCGAAACCTGTGAAGAAAAAACCTTCGCCCTCTGTTGCAGGCATTTCGATATTACAAAGCACCAAAACAACAATTGTCCAGAAGATGGCCCATTTTTGTTGTTTTAGTGCTTTATACAAAATATTTAAAATTAGGCGCCTACTAAAGCTTGGTAAGCATCTGCGGTTAATAATTCTTCAACTTCAGCTAAATCAGATAATGAAACTTTAACCATCCAGCCTTTACCATATGGATCAGAATTCACTAACTCCGGGTTGTCATTTAATTCAGCGTTAATTTCCAATACTGTACCAGTTACCGGCATATATAAATCTGAAACCGTTTTCACAGCTTCTACTGTTCCGAAAACCTCTTCTTTAGCCACTTCAGAGCCAACGCTGTTAATATCAACATAAACGATATCACCTAATTCGCGTTGTGCGAAATCAGTTATGCCGATAAAAGCTTCGTTACCTTCAACCTTAACCCACTCGTGGTCTTTAGTGTATTTTAATTCTGATGGAAAATTCATTTGTCTTAAATTAGTTTGCCAAAGTTAGCTATTATGTTGGAATGTTGAAATGTTATTCTTTCATTCTCTACACTCTGTTTTTAATTCAATGTAAACCTTAAACTGAAACCAAAATTACTAAATGCGGTATTAAATGTTTGCGAGGTATAAGGCTTGGTAATATTTGAATCGTAAAATAATTTAATGTTAAATTTCTGGTTCAAAACATAATCAACACTTGGCCTTAAGGTGATGTTTTTCGCTCCTGATGAAATTTCTGCTTCTGTTATATCAGCCCGGTAAATTACCGTTTTATTATCTCGAATGGCTACATCAAGCTTAAAATCCATATTGTTATCCATTTTTAGACTTTTAAACCATCCAAATGGAAAACGGAATTTATTCGTCCTGTAACCCAAGCCTAAAACCATATTGTTCTCGGATAACTGTGCCAGCTGACTATTTGCTAAGCTTAATCCTAATAACCTCGATCTGTTTAATTCAAATGTAGCGCTCAGGTTATTTTTAAATCTGGTATCTACGCCAATTAAAGGTGAGAAATATTCAGAGATGGTTACCTGTGCAAATTGATATTCAGGCAGGAAGTTGTTATTGGCATCGCGGTTAACCGAGAAGCCGTTACTTTCCTGGTACCTCAGCAAAGAGTTAAATCCATTGATATTATATGCAGAACGGTAGCCATGACGAACATCAACCGAAGAAAACTTATCGGCAATAAAAGGGATTCTTGTTAAGCCGTTATATGTTAAACTCCAGTTAGGCAAAGGAATACGAGGAAAAGCATTTAGTTTAGTTTTGCTTGCATCTTTACCTGTATAAGCAGCCATAAAAGCTGAAATAATTACATCCTGACTTTCTTTGCTATAACCATCGGCGTAACCGCTATTCTGCCCCCCCGAATTTGGATTTTGTGCGCCCAATCTTCTGGACACAATAATCCTGTTGGCCATAAATTGATTGAACAAAGTAGAAATGATGCTTGAGTTTTTTTCTTTAAAAGCTGTACCAAGGGCGATGTAAGATACGCTATAATCGCCAGTAGTAATTGCACTCAAATTCTCAAAGGAACCCACACTTGCCTCATACCTAAAGTTGGTAGAGAAGTTTCGGGTTTGCGCTTTATTGGCTCTAAGCGTTATCCTTAAATCTTTAAACGGTTCAATTTGTCCGGTAAACTGTAAATCTTCTCTTAACGTATTAACATAAAGTTGATTCTGTAAGGTATCAGTAGTAAGCCAGCCATTGTTTAAAGCCATGTCTCTAATGTCTCGCTGGCTACCGAAAGCGAAACCTAAACCTGGTGCGCCAGTAGCATTATCAATACCGAAATATTTTGTTGTAGGCAGATAACCCGGCAAAAATATACCCTTGGTTTGAACATAATTGGCGTTCACATTTTTAACACTGGTTAACAGATTAATGAAGAAATTTTTAACTTTTGAGCCTTCTTCGTTGTTGGCGGCATTTCTGATAAAGCCAAATTTGTTATACAGCGTTACCAGGTTTAAACTAGGATTAATCTGTAAATTCCTGCTGTTCTGAATGGTGTTTCCTAAATTTATATTCGGATCTAATAATGTAGAAAGTGGTTCAGTTTGCCAGTTGAAATTGGTTCCGTAACGCGTTTTTACAACTACCCAGTTAAATCCAGGGATTTTATCAATGGGCAAATTATAGGTCACATTTAAATTGTGATTATAATCAGTGGTACGGCCAAGGCGTTTTAGGTTTTGCCAAACTGTATCGCGTTTTAAACCTTCAATTCTGCCATCTGGTTCATCAATAATCGAGTAGTTGGTTGCATTAAAATCAAGTTGTAAGGAGCGGGTAAGATTCCAGGCGATGCCGTAAATTCTGCTCATTCTGAAGTTCTTGTTAAAAGTTGTTCCGAAGCCATTCTGATAAATCGGAATGGTGTTGTTCGGATCATTATTCCGTAACGTGTTTTCAGAATACAATCGGTCTACATCAATTCTAAAATTAATGGCACTTGGAAAAATACTGAAATTAAAATCTTTTAAAAGTGCTAACGTATTTGATTTGATAATTTTCTCAAAAGGTGCATACGTTTTTGCCTCTTTAGAATAACTATATTGCAATGAACCTCTGTAAGTATTCTGAATGCTGCTTTGATTGATAAAATCGCGGTGATTATATTCGGTGAAAGCATAACTCACAGCAAAGTTTTCAATATCCCATAAACGAACCGGTTTGCTGTTATTGGTACGCTCTTTACGTACGTTGGTAAAGTTAATTCCCCTACGAATTGTATAGTCTTGAGCAAAGTTTAAAATTGAATCTTTTTGTTCTCTTGTTGATTGATCAAGCGCATTTTTAAGTTCGATATCTGGTGTACGCGGATTGAATTGAGGCGTAGAAACCTGTTTCGAGTAATTCACGAACATCGGAATTTTAACACCAGATTTCTGAGGCAGGAACTTACCCAATTCAACAGCAGAAGAAACATCCAATAAAACATTATCCGCCCGGTTACGCTCACTTACTTTTGAATCGATGGTACCAAAACCAATGGTTGATTTACTTCCAGAAATGTTAACATCAGCAAAATCAGCTAATTTTAGGTTTAAACGTGCTGTTGCTGCCCAACCTCCACGTTCATCAAATTCTGTTAACCTCAACTCGTTAAACCAAATCAGCGCATCTTTATCCAGCCCGTCATCGCTTTCAGCATTGTTTAAACCACGAAGGGGATTTTTAACGCCGAGCATATATACCCTAACCTTACTCATATCTGGCTGACCTTTTACTACAATGGTTCTGTCGCCATCTGTGTAGGTAAAAGGAACATTGATTGGCCATGGTTGCCCGTTACTTTGTTTGGCAACATTACGAGCAAGTTTAGCATTCTGAAACAAAGTTAAATCGATATCCATTCTATTGGCTTCCGGCCAAATGGCATCCGGATCACTTGTTCCAGGAGGCGTAATTTTTAAAGGCATTACATACTCATAGTAGTTGTCGATATTATCCGTACCAATCCTTAAAAAGGCAGAAACATCTCTATCATTTAATAACTGGTTGTTTACGGCTTCCGCATGAACAAACATTTCTAAACGCTTGTATGATCTGAAATCGCTATATGCGGTTTTAAAAGCCGAGCGTCCATAACCATCACGTAAACTTTTTACCGTTACTGAAAGTGATTGCTCATTTAACCTGGTATCGCCACGGTAATTGCTGTAATCTCTTTCGCGAAGAATTCCCGGAGGAGTAACATAAGGAATCGGAGAACGCTTACCATTTTCTTCTATATTTACAGTTGAAACCTGAACCGTAGAATTATCTGGTGTTAGTGCAGGCAGAGCAGGATCAACAATTACCTGATCAGCTTCATTTTTTGCATTGAACTCTCTCCATTCGCCGCGGATCAACTGTAATTTTGCAAAACGTAAAATGGTCGTATCGGCAAAATTCGTCATAAAAAGCCTGAAGAAACGAATGGATTTAAAATCCTGTATATTCCCTACTTTCTTTTCATATTGTGAAATCGGCACACGGAACTGATACCAGGTGGCAGGCTGCGTATTGCCATTAGCCAATTTAACTTGCGAAGTTACCTTATCAGTAACAAAGTTTTGTCCGACAACCAAATCATTTTGGCGCATCGAAACTTTGTACTGAAAATATTCATCGCTTTGCGTCATGTTGTTATCGCGGTTGATGTCTTCTCCATCAGGTAATGCTGTCGAAGCTGAGTTTTCAATTCCGAGTTCTTCCTGCGATTGTTGTGATGTTTTAGAATTTCCTTCGGGTCCGTTATACTTCTCGTAACGTTTTAAAATACCTGCGTTGATGGCATCAAGCTGAGGTCCACGGAAATAAGCATAGTTATCAGATGACGGATCGGCGTCAATTGCGGCAGCTGCAGTTCCGTTTAACTGTGCTTTAATCTGGTTAATGGCTGACGCGAATTTTGTTTTTTCATTGGCATCCGATAAACCGTCCAAACCAACATCCTGTGCTCTACGGGCAGCAGGATCATTATCAAACGCTTGAATTACCGGTTGCAGTTTAGGAACTCTTCCCCAGTTGGTTTCATCATATTTTGAAGGATCTTCTCCGGCAGGCAAACCATTTTCTAATGATTTTCTTCCATCTTTTAAAATATCTTCTGAAATGTTACCCAGGTTGAAATAAAGATCTCCACCGGCGGTATTTGATTTGTTGTAGATAAATGGATCCAATACCCAAAATTCGATAAACCCAACGTTTAAAGCTTCAAAATCGTTCGTTTCTATTTTACGTTGAAAGCCGCCCCATTTGGTTCTTGGTGCGATGAATTTACCATCAGGCTGGAAGCCGGTAGTGACATAGTTGTAAGGACCACGAACGGTTGGATAGTAGGCCACATCCAGTGTAGTGATATTTAATGCCTGGCCAGTTGCCGTTTCTTTAAAAGGAAAAACTTCCTGTTCAATTACTTCCCTCACATAGTGATTAGAAAGCTCATTTCTGTTATTCCTGATATTTGCAGGCGTGGTAGACGCGGCTGAATTGTAAAAAGTTGGGTCGATATTATAAAATGCGATCCTTGCCCGGTTATATCCGTAGGCTAAATTATCGACCAACTGCGACTCAGGAAAATCCTGAGGGGTTCCTGAAAGTTGCCATGAAATAGCACTTTTTAAATCGATAATTGATCTTGAAGCCTCGAAATCATCCAGATAACTTACACCGCTTCTACTTCCGGCAAAATTTAATGCCCTTGGATGTCCGGGAATAAGTTGAGCATACTCACCGTAGAATGTAACACTCGATGGCGCTTTGGTAGAAATGAAAGGCAGTTTATCAACCAATTTAGTTAAAAACCTCGATGGCGAACTATAGTTAATATCTGCGCCCCATATTGTATTAGAAATGGGTTCTTCACCAAGGTTGACTTTTTGTGTAAGCGGTTTCTCGGTGAGATTCATGATCGTTCCGCCCAAATTTAATTTATTATTTACGCGGTAATCCAGTCGCGTTCCAAATAGCGATCGTTGCTGTAGGCCAAATAACTCGTTATTTTCCGTGGTAATTCTAATGGGCTGACCAGATGTGAGTAATGCTTGATTGATGATGCTCACTCTTCCGCCCTGGTAATCTACCGTAAAATCAACACCTTCGGTTAATGGCATGGTACCGGCAAAAACCTTTACAGAACCTTCAGGCACATTAATAGCGTTTAAGCTAAATTCTGAAGAGATTTCTGATTGATAATTACCTTTAATAACGTATCGGTTTTGATTTTGAAACAGCTGCCTTGCGATGGTTTGGGTAGAATCGTAAAGTGCAGTAAAAGTGTACTTATCAATCAACGCCTGTTCGCCTGGCAAAAATTTCGCTGCCAAATCATTCCCAAAAGGTTCAATCAAAGGGAAAATGATTCGACCGTTTGCAGGATCGATGGTGATATACCCTGTATTGGTGTTGTTGGTGAGCGATGCCAATCCAGTACTCGATAAATTTGAACCAAAAGGACTGTTAAGGTTTTGGCTACTGGATGAAAAATAAGATCCAAAAGCGTTATTGGCCGCAACAAAATCGAATATTCCATCTGGTTTTTTTTCATTCTGCTGATTTAACCTATCAAATTCAGTCAGGGCGATCCACTGCTTATTTGCCGTGTTTTGTCCTTCTGTCATGATGGGTTTTTCAACACCAGTTTCATTATCAATTCTAAAGATATCCAGTTTGAAATTTAAAGGACTAATTTGATATCCGCCGATAGAATAGATGTTTTTCATCATCAAATCCCAGGTAGGCAGATTGATTTTCATGGTTTCGTTCTTTAATAATTTGGCATAAAGAACTTTTGGGTTAGCCGCATCGAAAGTTACATCTGTAGAAAATTCTCCCACCTGATATTCTACCCCATTATAGGTGTAACGGTAAGCCACTGCTAAAACCTCATCAGCATTTAAAGGGTTGTTTAACGAGATATATCCCAGCTGAGGCTGGAAAGTAAATTCCCTATCAGTTAATTTTCTGGCATAGGTTAGTTTTGCGTATTGATCGGTTCCGCCATTTGCCTGGAAAAAAGGAATAATGGCGTTTGAATTGGTGAATCTCGCATCAGCAGGTAAGTTGGCTAATAAAGAGTTCGATTGCTGAGGGAAACCTGTAGCGGTTGTTCCGGCAGGTAACGCAGAACCGCCACCAGTGATTGGACCGGGATTAAATGGCTGATTTTCTCCAAGGTTTAGAAAACCCAGTACATCACGCGAATCGGTAGTGGTTCCAGCCTTATTGGTAATCCAAACTTCAATTTTGGTAATTTGAATAGGAGAAGTAATGATTGGCGCATTTGCTAAATGTTTGTTGTAATTGTTGCGAAAGTACTGCGCCAAAAAGTAGTGTTTATTGGCTTCGTAACTGTCTGCACTTACCCTGAATTCATTTTGCTGTGCACCGTTGGTAATCCTAAGCTCACGCGATTCTGATTTTTGTTGCGTATAAACACTCGTTACGTTCAACTTGCCAAACTGTAGCTGGGTTTTAAGACCAAACAATGCTTGTGTACCTGTAATGAGAGAGGTATTTAGCGGTAAACTTACGTTACCCGCTTCAATTTTTTTGATAATATCATCCGGACCACCGGTATAATCCAGCTTAATTTGATTCTCGAAATCGAACTGGGCTTCGGTATTGTAATTGCTCTTGATTTTTAATTTCGTACCGATGTTTCCAACCAGATCCATCTGTATACGCTGGTTGAAATCGAAGTTGGTTTGAACACGTTGACGTTCGTTAAAAAGCGGATTTTCGTTTTTATTCACTCGACCCAAAAACGTCAGTTCAGCCTCCCCACGTGGTTGAATATCAATGGTAGTACCACCAAAAAGTTTTTCAAAAGCCTTGCTGTTGACCTGGATTTTAGGGATGATGCCTGTATTTCTGTAATCACTTACCTCAGCGTTGGAAATACTTCTCCAATTTTCTCTTTTAATTTCGCTGTTAACTAAACGCGAA
The DNA here is from genome assembly GCF_000258495.1 of Pedobacter agri PB92. Lineage (GTDB taxonomy): Bacteria > Bacteroidota > Bacteroidia > Sphingobacteriales > Sphingobacteriaceae > Pedobacter > Pedobacter agri. The sequence continues at coordinate 20,345 of NZ_AJLG01000029.1, read as the reverse complement.
TATTCATCAATGGTTAAGTATTGTGGTTGGGTTACATACCTGTCGCCAATAAGTTCTTTAACAATGTAACGTTTGTTTTTAGCATCATACTCCACTAATCTTTTCACATTGGATGGCAATGGGTAAAAAGGATTGGTTGATGAGCCCAAACCCAAAGTTTGTTTTTCACGTAAGCTGAAATTATTTTTAAGCGTAGCAGTATCTGTTTTGCTCTGAACAACTTGAGAGAAGGCGTTTTTTTTAGCAAATAAGAAAGGGAGGATGAGAAATAGGAGTGTAGAAATTCTCTTCAAAGGCCGTAAGATCTATAAATTTTTTAAAGCTTGTTTAATTAGTTGCTCTACCGAAAGCGTTCCTTCTGTTCCTTTTAAAATCTGATCAATAGTTTTTTCGGCGGTTTGTTTGGCAAATCCGAGCATTACCAAAGCAGATAACGCTTCATCTTTAACTGTATTGTGTTGAGGCATAGAAATTAATGAATCTGCGCCTTCTTTTTTTAATTTATCCTGTAATTCTAAAACCAAACGCTGGGCAGTTTTGGCGCCCAAGCCCTTAATGCGTTGAATAAGAGGTAAATCTGCTTTAACAATTGCGGTTTGAATTTCAACAGGTGTGATGGATGATAAAATCATTCTTCCTGTATTTGGTCCAATTCCTGATACCGATATGAGGTGTAAAAATAAACGGCGTTCGCCTTCATCGGCGAAGCCGTATAATGTGTGTGCATCTTCTTTAACATGCAGCCAGGTATACAATTTACACCTTTCTGCATCGCCCAAAGCGCTGTAAGTATTTAATGAAATGTTAATGTGATAGCCTATACCACCGGCTTCAACCACTACATAAGCAGGGTTTTTGAATGTTAGTTTACCATCGATATAGGCGTACATTACTTAATAATTTTTACGTGACGAATTTAGATCTGAAATAAATCCAGGCGATTTATTTCTTGTTTGTTTTTGTAAATATACCTTTTCGTTTTGATGTTCCTGCAATTTCTTCTTTGGCCTGAACATCTACCACTGCAATAGTAACCATATTTACAATCTCCCGTACCGAACTTCCTAATTGAACAATATGAACAGGTTTGTTTAAGCCTAACAAAATCGGACCAACAGCTTCTGCACCACCCAGTTCCTGTAATAATTTGTAAGCGATGTTTCCCGACTCCAGATTAGGGAAAACCAGCGTATTTGCAGGTTCATCAGCCAATCTACTAAATGGGAAATTATCTTTTAGTAATTCATTATTGATGGCAAAGTTTCCTTGCATTTCACCATCAACAATTACCTCCGGATGGTTTTTATGCAGCATTTTTACCGTTTCTCTCACTTTGTTTGGCGTAACACCATCGTTTGAACCAAAGTTCGAATACGATAATAAAGCAATGCGAGGTTTAATGTTAAATTGCTTTACTGATTTATCCAGTAACAAAGTGATGTCTACAAGTTCCTCGGCCGTTGGATCAACATTTACCGTAGTATCTCCAAAGAAAACCGGACCTTTTTTGGTCATCATCATGTACATACCTGCCACACGTTTTACGCTTGGGTCTACGCCAATTACACGTAAAGCAGGTTTAATGGTAGAGCCGTAATCTTTGGTTAATCCAGAAATCATCGCATCGGCTTCGCCAAATTCAACCATCGATGCACCGTAGTAGTTACGGTCTCTCAATAGTTTAGTAGCATCATTCATGGAAATTCCTTTACGCTGGCGTTTTTTATAAAGTGCATCAGCATATTGTTTGGTTTTCGCAGGATTTTGCATCTGGTCGATAATCTCTACCCCTTCCAACTCCAATGCATGCTCATCAATAATTGCCTGGATTTTTTCACGGTTACCCAGTAAAATCGGGATGGCAATGTTTTCTTCACGAACAATTTGTGCCGCCTTTAATATTTTGTAATTATCAGCTTCTGCAAACACCACACGTTTAGGATCTGATTTCGCTTTGGTCGTAATGGAACGCATAATCGCATCATCCAGGCCTAAACGTTTTCTTAATTCTTCTGTGTAAGCATCCCAATCGGTAATAATTTTTCGGGCTACACCACTTTCAATGGCGGCTTTAGCCACTGCGGTAGATACCTCTGTAATCAACCTGAAATCTACAGGTTTCGGAATAATGTAATCCTTACCAAATTTAAGGTTGCGGGCATTGTAGGCTAGGTTTACAGCCTCTGGAACTGATTTTTTCGCCAGTTCTGCAATGGCTTTCACCGCTGCAATTTTCATTGGCTCGTTAATGCTTGTTGCACGAACATCAAGCGCACCACGGAAAATATATGGGAAACCTAATACATTATTTACCTGGTTCGGATAATCAGAACGGCCGGTAGCCATAATAATGTCCTTACGGGTTTTAATGGCTAAATCATAAGCGATCTCTGGATTTGGATTGGCCATTGCAAACACAATTGGATTTTTTGCCATGCCCAAAAGCATCTCTGGAGTAATTACATTGGCTGCAGAAAGCCCGATGAAAACATCTGCATCTTTCATGGCCTGGCCAATATTACCAATATCTTTTCTGGTGGTGGCAAAACCCATTCTAATCTCGTCCAAATCGGTACGGTGAATATCAATAAGACCGTTAATGTCAAACATTACCAGATTTTCTTTCCTTACACCCAACGATAAATACATTTTGGAGCAAGAAACTGCTGCAGCACCTGCACCGCTCACCACCACTTTAATTTTATCAATTTTTTTCTTCTGGATTTCGATAGCATTTAACAATGCCGCACCAGAAATAATCGCTGTTCCATGCTGGTCATCATGCATTACAGGGATTTTCATCTCCTGTTTCAACCGTCTTTCAATTTCGAAACACTCAGGCGCTTTAATATCTTCCAGGTTAATTCCTCCAAAAGTAGGCTCTAAAGCCTTTACTATTTTCACGAAATCATCTACATTTTGTGTGTCCAGTTCTAAATCGAACACATCAATATCAGAGAATATTTTGAACAACAGGCCTTTACCTTCCATAACCGGCTTACCGGCTTCCGGACCAATATTACCAAGTCCTAAAACGGCCGTTCCGTTACTAATTACTGCTACCAGGTTGCCCTTAGCCGTATATTTGTAAACATCTTCCGTGTTATTTGCTATTTTTAAACAGGGCTCTGCAACTCCAGGAGAGTATGCTAAAGTTAAATCCCTTTGCGATGTTGTAGGTTTTGTAGGTACTACTTGTATCTTTCCCGGACGACCTTGCGAGTGGTAATCCAACGCATCTTGCTTTCTATTCGTATTACTCATTAAGTAACTTATTAGTGACGCCGCAAAGGTACAATTCTTTTACTAGGCAGAAAAACAAATATCCAAGCAAAATAGCTAATCCCCAATGCCTTTTACATCAGTATGTTTCAATAGAAAAGAAGCATTTTCATTTGGCCATTAATAGTTAGTAAAACAAGGGCAGTACAAGCAATGATTGTTCGCCCTTCTTTCCGCTTAATCTTTTTGTTCATTTTTTTAAGCACAGTACAATGTGACTGCAACAAAAAGGATATCGCTGCAATAAGGTTTAATAACAAAGGTTATTGCCATCAATTGCAAAACGCAAATCAAATCGCCTATACTCTTCCCATCAGTGGATCAGTGTAAGTTTCTTTTCCAGTTTCCATTCTGCCAGCAAACCTTTGTGCGAATAAACTATTGGCGGCAGTGGTGATCTCAAAATCGTACCAGCCGAAACTCGGTTTCAAATTTAAAATAAGAACCGCTTCGCTGTTTGCAGCTATATTTTTTTGGACAGCATTGGTTTTATATGCCAAATCATTCAACTGAATGTTTACTGCATTTTCACCACTATTTTTAATCAAAACCTTAATGTTTCCTGTCGGCGCTTTCGTTAAGCGATTGAGCTCATGTTCCGTTGAAATGGATAAAAGCGGATCGTTTGCCGTACCCATAAACTCCCGGTAAAAACCATTTGGTCCATTTAAACGAAGGTGGTATTTTCCATTCTCGAAAGATTGAAGTGGCCAACTGTAAGTGAGTTCATCATCCGCTTTTACTGCGAACGACCAGTTTCTGCAAACTTCTTCAAGTTTTTCATCTTTAAATTTTGCCGGAGCATAAACCGTAAAAGGCGCACCAGCAGAAGATTTCCCAAACAAGTTGGTTTGCGCAGCCATTTTGATTTCGAAGTGCTGTTTGTCTTTCTGCAGCATCCCTATACCTGACAGTTGATAAGGTAGTGCACAAGCTTTACGGATGCCTTTTTCCTGTTGCGACATCACCGAAGAAAAATTCAATGTTTTGGTTAGCTCTTTTATTTCATTGTCAGATAAAGCCCTTGATGTTGTGGGCTCTTCCTTAAATTTCGCATTGAAAATGGTTTCTACAAAAGCATTACGCTGTAAAAATGGTAATTTATCTGCTGCTGAATCAAATGGTGTAAAGGCAGAAGTTAAATTGCCGCAAATGGTTCTTCTCCATTCGCTAATGTTCTCTAGGCGAATATTTTTATTGTATTTGCGGTTCACAAATTCTTCCAGGAACTGCAGGGTAGAGGTGTGATCAAAAACCTGTGAATTCACTTTTCCTCCACGGCTCCATGGAGAAGCAATGAGCATAGGCACTCTGAAACCTAAGCCAATTGGCGCTTCTCTTGCGCCTTTCTCCGGTACGCCTTGCTTTAACTCATTTGCCAAACGCACATGCTCCACTTCGGTTTCAATCCCTTTAGAAACCTTCCCGGTTTCGGGTTTATTGTTATCCGGAATTGAAAATGGCACAACGTGATCATAGTAACCATCATTTTCATCGTAAGTAACAATGAAAATGGTTTTCTTCCACACTTCAGGATTTTGAGTTAAAATATCCATCACTTCCGAAACCAGCCATGCACCGTACCACGGGGCACTCGGATGATCGGAAAAATTTTGAGGACCAGCCAACCAGGAAACTGTAGGCAACTTTCCACTTTTTACGTCTGCCCGAAACTGGTGCAGTACATCACCTTTGGGAACGGTTACTTCTCTTTCTTTGCCGTTATCACTATATTTTATTGTAGAAACGCTTCTGTAATCCGGATCATTTTTATTCACTACAAAAGCACGATGAAACAAGCTTTTTTGCTCATCGGTTAATTTGGCGAAGTTTTTTTCATTCCACTTTTCTAAATCAGCTGTTGCATCATCCAGCGCCTTCATTTTATTTTTAAGGTCGTTCTGAATTTTCTTCGCAGCAGCATCGCTCGAAGGACTTTCCTCCTGAAGCTTATTAATCTCTCCCGGTAAAGTATCAACCAGCTTTTGAAGGTTTTCTACGTATTTATCTTTAAACTTAACATTGTAAGCTTTAAAAAACTCCAATAAATTGCAACCAAAATTGGCCAGCCATGCTCGTTCTTCGCCTTTGAAACCACCGCCGCAACTCGTTTCATTTTGATAAAACTTCCAGGCAATTTTGTTTTCTTCCAGCAATTCAGGGAAGGTTTTCCAAACATGTTTTCCGTAAGCAAAATCATCATTTCTGATATTCGCTTTTAAAATTCCATTTTCCTCATGGGTAATTTTTCCGGTCCAGAAGAAAGACCTGTTTGGGGTGGTACTGGTCATGCCTGAACAAAAGTTCTGATCGCAAACGGTAAAAGCATCGGCCAGAGCATAGTTAAAAGGCAAATCTTCGCGTACGTAGTGACCTAATGTTAGCGGCATGTGGGCGTAACTTTTATTGCCCGATTTTTTGGCGATGAGCCATTGATCGTATTTGCCCTGGTTATAAGCATCAACCTGACTGGCTCTTGAATGTGGCAATGAGCCCATCCAGGTTACTTTTGTATCTTTAATATTTAAACGAAACGGCGCATAGGTTTTTCCAGTGGCATCAGTTTGAAACCAAACAGGCTTTTGATCGGGCAGGCTAACCGCTCTTGGATCATTAAATCCACGAACGCCTTGTAAACTGCCAAAGGTATGGTCGAACGATCGGTTTTCCTGCATCAAAATGACTACATGCTCCGCATCAAGAAAGGTGCTGCCTGGAGCAGGATCGATAGCAAAGGCTTTTTGAATTGACGAAGGCATCACAGTTGCCAACCCTGTTGCGCCTGAAAGCAGTAAAGATTTACGTAAAAATTCTCTTCTGGTATCCATGTTCTGTTAAAATAATTTAAAGCAAATAAAAGTTATTTTAACACAATTTAAATAAACCGAAAGTTAATTGTATGTAAATCGATGATAATGTTACAGAAAAAGAGCAGTTAATTACACTTAGAAAAATTTGGAATTTTCCCTTTAAAGAAAGGTAAATTAACTATCAGTCGATTAGCCAAAGTATATTTTCTCGCTTTCTTAATAAATTATATTTAACCTCTACTTTAACGGGCAACGGGCTGTTTCTGATTCTTGATAAAGATCTTGAGTTCATGATCGAATGTCCTAAAACACAGGAATTACTATAAGTTCTTCCATTAACGGAAAAAACATAAATAAATTCGATTTTATCCGACACTGTGGTATTTCCTTGTGTTCCACTTTGGATATTGGCAGAGAACTCTGTTCTTGCTGTGATTTCACCAGTAGTTTTACCCGATTTGCCGATGCTATGCCAAAGCATTCCTATATAGGAAAGATTGAAACAAATGAATAATATCAAGAAAAAGGCAATAATGAATCCAGAAACCTGAAAAATTGATTTCCAATTGTAAAAATAGATATTGCTAACTTTTTTCAACTTACACTACTATAGTCGTTACCCTTTGCTAATTTTCAAAACCATTCCAGCCTGTAACCCAGCTTTGCTTAACTTGTTGTCTCGTCTGATGCTCTGCACTGTTGCGCCGTTAAATTTCTCAGCAATTTCCGATAAGGTATCTCCGGTTTTAACTCTGTAACTTAAAAAAGAGGCAGGTGCTTTAAGTGGCATCCTGTTTTTTGCAAAAACTTTTAATTTCTGTCCGGGAACGATGGTCTTGCTTTTTAGTCCATTCCAAACACGCAAGTCCTGCACTTCTACGCCATATTTGTTAGCTACCGCAGTCAGGTTTTGACCGGACGTAACTTTATGATAAACTACTGTGCTTGATGAAAATGGCTTTACTGCTTTTTTACGTAAATCTCGTACATCATCGGTACTGGCCTGGATGACCTGCATGCTTACATCAAGATCAGTATTGTACAAAACCTCATAAACATTGGCGTAATCAATATCTTTGAGTTTAGGCATTACAATACGCTTAGGTTCATCTTCCGTTCCATTTACGATCTTTTTCTTATATGCAGGGTTGAGCGCAAAAAGTGCAGTTTCATCAACATTTAAAGCCTGGGCCAAACTGGTTAGTGAAACAAATCGACTGGTTTGAACCGTATCAGTTTTCAGAAACATGTTACAAGCCTGTGCCGTAATCTGGTGATGTTTGGAATAATTCATTACATACACCGCAGCAATAAAGGCCGGAACATAATTCCTTGTTTCTTTTGGTAAAAACTGTCTAATCTCCCAAAAATCTCTGGAATTGGCTTTTATCATGGCCCTGGTTACATTTCCCTTACCGCAATTATATGCAGCAATAGCCAAAAGCCAATCACCAAGTTCTTCATAAGCATCTCTGAAATATTGTGCCGCAGCGTAACTTGCCTGAATGGGATCTTTACGTTCATCAACAAAATTATCCATCTTTAAGCCATAAGCTTTACCGGTGCCAAACATGAACTGCCAGATACCTGTGGCACCCACCCGCGAGATGGCGTGAGGATTCATCTGTGATTCAACAATTGTTAAATATTTTATTTCCTGCGGAATATGGAAATCATTTAATGCCTTTTCAAAAATGGGGAAGTAGTAATTGGAAAGCCCCATCATTTTGCCAAACATATCCTTGCGTTTAGCATAGATATCAATATACTGCTGCACATATTCGTTATAGGGCAAAGGAACCGTTTTCACAATGGAATCCAATCTTAGCTTGTAAATATAATTTTGCCCCATCATCAATGGGTTTTCGTAAATTAAGGGAACAGCTATGGTATCCGTATTGATAAAAATATTGTTCTGCTTTTTAGCAAGACTATCTAATTTTAAGATTTGTTGCGCATTTGAAAAGGAAACATTAACAAGGAAAGCACAAATAGAGGTAAAAAGTAGTTTTTTAATCATGGGCTATTTCAATGATGATTTCGGATCCCAGACTTTGGACTCCGGACTAGCTTAATAAAAATGCCTGAGAAAAAGCCAGAAGCTTATCTTCCTCAAAATGTTTGGCTGTAAATTGAATACTTAACGGCAAACCTTCCGAATTATTGCCTAATGGTAAAGCAATCGCCGGATTGCCGCTTAATGAAGGCAATACTGTAAAAATATCGGCCATATACATCACTAAGGCATCTTGCACATGATCGCCAATTTTAAATGCAGGTGTGGGTGCTACCGGAGATAAAACCAAATCATAATCTATAAAAAGGTTATCCATTTTTTCTCTGATTAACCTACGCACTTGCTGCGCTTTTTGATAGTAGGCGTCGTAATAACCAGCACTAAGCACAAATGTTCCAAGCAAAATTCTACGCTTTACCTCTTCGCCAAAACCTTCGGCACGTGATAATTTATAGAGCTCCGTTAATGATTTTGCTTCCGTATTTCGGTGCCCATAATGCACACCATCATAACGCGATAAGTTCGAAGAAGCTTCTGCTGTGGTTAAAATATAATAAGCAGGAACGAGGTAATCTAAAAGATCAAAAGAAACATACTCAACAGTATGGCCATCGGCCTTTAAAGCCTCAATTGATTTTAAAATAGCTAATTTAATTTCCGGATCGAGCGCATCGCTTTCGATCGTCTCTTTTAAAACGGCAATTTTTTGTTTTTCCTTTTTTTTCAAGAAGCGATGGGTAGTCTGGAACTGCTAAAGGTGAAACAGTTGAATCATTTTCATCTGCGCCAGCTAACACCTGTAAAAGTATTGCGGCATCTTCAACAGATGATGTAATAGGACCCACCTGATCAAAAGAAGACGCGTAGGCAATCACGCCATATCTTGAAATTCGGCCGTAAGTGGGTTTCAGACCAACCTGACCACAAAAGGCAGCAGGTTGCCTTACCGAACCGCCGGTATCAGTACCCAAAGCAGCTAAACACATATCTGCCTGTACCGCTACAGCCGATCCACCAGAAGAACCACCAGGAACCAATTCAGGATTGGCTGCATTTTTTGCAGCTCCGAAATATGAAGTCTCATTAGAGCCACCCATGGCAAATTCGTCACAATTTAAGCGGCCGATAATAACCGCATCTTCTTGTAATAACCTTTGCACAACAGTTGAAGAATAGGGTGAAACAAAACCATCAAGCATTTTCGATGATGCTGTAACAACATGGTCTTTGTAGCAGATGTTATCTTTGATGCCAATAACCATCCCGGCAAGTTTCCCTGCCGTACCATTTTCTATCTTTTGCTGTACCGCTTTAGCCTGAGCTTCTGCCGAATAAAAAAACACCTCGTTGAATGCATTGAGGTGTTCATTTTCTTTAATTTGCTTAAAATAATAAGCCAATAAATCGGTTAATGTTAGCTGCTTTTGCGAAATGAGCGTTTGTATCTCTTTAAGAGAGCTGTATTTCTTCAAAACTAAAAATTATTGAAATTAAATGGTTTTATCACGGTTTGAAGGATCAACCTGATCGCCATCAACACCATCTTTACCATCTTTAAATTCTTTAACACCTTTTCCTAATCCTCTCATCAGTTCAGGAATTTTTTTACCACCAAACAATAACAAAACCACTACAGCGATAATGATAATTTCTGGTGTTCCAAGCATTGCTGCTATTGTTGTATTTAACATTAACTTTTTTGTTTAAACTTTTTGATTGTCAGTTACTGTTTCATCAATGGGATTAACTGAGGGATGAGGTTTGCTCAAATCCGGCCCCACTTTTTCATCAACCGGCGTTTCTTCGGTTGGGTGGTGGCGTTGATTGTTATTATTTGCAACAGTCTCTTCTGCTTCTTCTTTGTCTAAATCCATCGCATTGATGTTTCTATGGATTTCACGCTTCACACCATCAGATGCATCTTTAAATTCTCTGATCCCCTTTCCTAAGCCTCTCGCTAATTCAGGTAATTTTTTACCTCCAAATAACAAAAGAACCACCACTAAAATGAGTACGATCTCTGATCCACCCATGTTTAAAAATTCTAATAACGTGCCTTGATACATCACTAATCTATTTTATACAAATATAAACAATTTATAACTGTCTGTTTTATTTACTAATCCAGGCTTCAGGGTTTAAAACGGCATTTCCTCTTCTTACCTGGAATTTTAAGATGGCATCATCACCTGTATTGGCTACAACTCCGATGGTTTGTTTTGTATCTACATTACTTCCTGTGCTCACCGAAACATTTCTTAAGTTTTGATAAACCGTAATGTATTCACCATGCATAATAATCACTACCCCACGGCCCTGGATATATTGAACCAAGAGCACCTTACCTGCAAAAACGGCCCGAACTGCGGCCCCATCGGCAGTAGTAATATCTATTCCATCGTTTGTATAAGAAGCCTGGTCTACTTTATGTAATCCGAAGCGTTCTGTAACCGTACCTGTAGCCACGGGCCATGGTAACCTTCCTCTATTTCCTTCAAAACCGGCAGATAAACGGGCAGCTTCTGGTGTGGCCGTCAATGCTTCACTTGTGGTTTTTTCTCTAACAACCGGCGCTTTTGTTGCTGCTGGTGCAGGTCTGTTTTCAGCTTTAGCTCTTTCAGCTGCTGCTTTTTCCTCAGCCGCACGTTTCGCTGCGGCTATCCTTGCTTCCTCCGCTGCTTTTCTTTTTGCCGCTTCAATTGCCCGCTGAATGGCTGCACTAATGGCGGCATCAATTTGTTTCTGTTGCCTTCTTCTTGAAGCAATATCTTGCGCAAACTGTTTTTCCTGCTTGCTGAGTTTACCCAGAACAGCAGACTGCTGATTTTTATCTTTACCTAAACGCTCTCGTTCTTTTTCCTGCTCTCTTAAAAGCTCACTTTTTTCACGAAGGGTTTTATCTAAGACCTTAATTTTGCCATTCAGATCTTGCTGGGTGTTTTCAATGTAACCCGCCTGCTTTTTACGATATTGACTGAATTGCTGTAAATACTTAATCCGTTTGTAGGCCTGGTTAAAATCTCTGGAAGCAAAAACAAACATCATTTTATCATATGAGTTTCTGTTTCTTTGCGCAAAGCGGATCATGCCTGCGTATTCCTTTTTAAGTTCGCCTAACTGGCCTTGTAGTGTATGTACGGTATTCGTGTTCTGAGAGATTTGATTATCAAGATTTTTAATTTCGGAGTTGATGGTTCCGATTTTTTCCTGACGCAGACGAATTTGGGCATTAATGGTATTGATTTGCTGTAAAGTTAACTTTTTACCACTTGCAGCTTTATTCAAATTCTTTTGAAGCTGTTCAATTTCACGTTGTATAGCTTCTTTTTTTCTTCTTAATTGACTTTCAGTTTGCGCTATGGCAGAAAACGCAAAAACGCTTAAAAACAGGATGAATACGAGTTTATGTAGCTTCATTGAGCCAAAAGTATAAAAATTTTACAGGAAAAAATATTAAAATTGAGATACTTATACCTTAACAGCCTAATCGTTAATGATCTTCATTCATTCTTCATCAAGCCGTAGAAAGCTCAACCAGGAATAGCGAAATCATTATGATATTATTTAATTACCGTATATCTCTTTGGAACACTAAACGGAAAATCAACCGGAACATTGCCGTCTATTTTTACATATTGTAAATCGATGTTGATTTTTTTAGCACCAGATAGCGTATTAATTTGCAATGCACTTGGAAAAAGTGATTCGTTTAATTTCTGATAATCGGTATAATTGACTTTTAATGCCTGTCCGTTTTTAGAATCGTTAAGGTTTGTTTCCGAAACTTTTAACAGCGTATTGAAAAGCAAACGATAATCCAGTTCCTGCTTTCTTCCCGAAACTACCCAAACCCCGTTTTCCTGCTTCACATCAGATTGAGCAGTTAAAAACTCACCCATGGCATTTCCAGTTAAAATGCTCTGTAGTGTATTAAAGTTTACCTGTTTATTGGTGAAAGTGTAAATGTAGCTAAATGGTTTTTTTACATATTCGCTTTTTAACCTGTTCATAATTTTAATGCTGTCAGGTGTAATTAAAGCCCGGGCTACTTCTGCTAAACCGCCCAATGCGGTAATGCTTACCCAAATGGTTTCCTTGTCTTTCATCTTGAAATTCATGGTAACTTCATTGGCATCGCCAGAAATATTTAAGTTTGCTTTTGCCTTTAACGATAGCGTATTAAACTTTAGCTGCTTGTTGTTAAGCGTAGCCAAAGCTTCTGCTTTTGTATTATCGGCAGGTGCTTCAGTAGGTTTTGTTGGTGCTGTAACAATTTCTTTTTTTGGTTTACAAGCAGTTGCAAAAACAATTGTTCCTAAAATTAGAGCGCTATTTAAAATATTTCTTTTCATTAATTTTTTTATTTAAAACTTCAGAATGGTTGCCTGCTTCTTTTGCCTTTTGCCATTGTAACAGTGCGGCATCTTTTTCACCTTTCATGTACAGAATATCGCCATAATGCTCCAGATAAACACCATTCTTATAGGTATTGTTTTGAAGCGCTTTTTCGATCCAGGTTTTGGCTAAATCATACTTCTGTTGCTTGAATAATATGAATGCGTAAGTATCAGTAACAGATGAATTTGTGGGCATTGCATTAGCAGCAGTTTCTGCGTATTTTGCAGCTTTCGTTAAATCATCATTCTTTAGTGCCAGATAATAGGCATAATTATTCATGATGAGGTAATTATCAGGTTCGATACCAATTGCTTTTTCAAAAGCAATCTTCGCCTGATTGAAATTATTTTGATTGATAAAAATATCTCCCTGAAGGGCATAAACCTGAGCTTGCAAACTTTTGTTATCCGCATCTAACTGCAATGCTGATTTTAAATTGTTTTGAGCCTGATCCAACTTATTGGTTTTATATTGTGCATAGGCCATGTAATAATATAAACTCGCTTGGTTCGGATAAATGGTTAGTGCTTCATCGCCAACTTTTACCGCTTCATCATAATGACCAATAAGCGTTTGGATGTTAATAATCTGTTCCCAAACCACATAAACCTGATCATTTAGCTTTAGTGCCTGCTGATATTGCAATAATGCCTCTTTCAATTTATTTTGCTGGTAAAGTACATCACCGTAAAGGGCCAAAGCTTTTGCATCTCCGGGATTTTGAGTTGCCACGATTTTACTTAACTCGGTTAAATTTTTAGCCACAACGGGTTGATCTATTCTCGGAAATAATGCAGCAACAATTTTTACCTTTTCAGTTAAGGGCATATCATTGCTTTCGAAAGCCATTTTTAGTGCTGAAAATGCTGCATCGTCATTTTTTTTGCTTACGATAAATATCAGCTAAAGCAAGATTTACCTCAAAGTTGTTGGGTTCTAATTGCTGGGCTTTTGACAACACTTTCAGCGCCTCAGGATAGTTTTGTTTTTGCAATAGCAAGCCAGCGGCATAAAGATAATTTTTAACATCGGCCTGATTGCCTTCAAGCAACTTTACAATATCACTTTCAGAAGCTGATCCGTTAGATTGTAATCGCTTCCGGGCCGTTGCAAGATCCCTTGATTCGCCAAATTTGATTTCAATTTGATCATAGATCTTTTTGGCTTCCTCGCTTTTGTTAGACAGGAAAAGCGCATTCGCCTTATCAAAATAATATCCATCATTTTCAGGATTGATGCGAATGAGTTGTGAAAGCACTTCTACCAACTCAGGCATTTTATTATTGCGTTTATAAACTTCGCCGAGCAACCGATAGTACCATTGATTATTGTGGTTTAATTTAATGGCTTGTTTAATGTTTTCTTCAGCTTCAGGAAGTTTATCTAATCTGATATTTGCATTAGCCAACTCATAAAAAGCAGCGTGGTTATTCGCATCCATACCCACAATCTTACTAAAATTGCTGACCGCCATTAAATAATTGTCAGCCATTTTCTCTCTCAAGCCTGCAAAAAACAACTGCTTAACCATGTTGCTGTCTCTGCTTGCAGTTGAAACCACAGGCATTTGCCCAAAAGTTTTTAGGCTAAGGGTTATCGCGATGAGAAAAATAACTGCTTTATTCATATTTTAAAGAAATGAAAAAATGAGTAATTGACCGAATGAAAGAGTTTGCAGGTTGCATAAACATCCACTCATTTAAACTCATTTATTCGAAATTTAACCTTTCCCGGTGTGCCCATAACCGCCTTCACCTCTTGCCGTTTCACCAAGCACATCAACAGCCGCCCACTCAACAGTTTCGTGTTTAGCCACAACCATTTGTGCTATCCTATCTCCATTAACGATTTTGAAATCCATATCTGATAAGTTTACCAATAAAACTTTTAGCTCTCCACGATAATCTGCATCAATGGTTCCTGGAGAATTGACGATGCTGATTCCATGTTTATAAGCCAAACCACTTCTCGGACGGATTTGTGCCTCGTAACCCACTGGCAATTCAATAAACAAACCAGTTGGTACCAATAGCCTTTGTAGCGGTTTTAAGGTAATATCTTCTGAAATTGATGCCCTTAAATCCATTCCTGCAGCATGAGCTGTTTCGTACTGTGGCAATGGGTGGTCGGATTTATTGATGATTTTAATCTTCATGTGGGTTATCATTCTTTAAAAAGTGCTACAATAAAAAAGATGATTTATAAGTCTCAAACTTTATAATACTAGGATCCTTTTTTTAGTAGGTTTTTTATATTGTCTTTCTCGAAATAAATTATTCCTGCCAAAAATACGATTAGAATGGCGTTGCCAATGTAAATATTACGATGAAATATCCAGAAAGATAAACCAACAAAAATGACAGAAATTATGATATAAGCACTCATTGATTTCAGTTTATAGGGTATTGGGTAGTGTTTTTGTCCCAACCAGTAAGAAATGGTCATGATAATAAAGTATGCGAACATTGATACCCATGCAGAGCCCATGTAACTGTATTTGGGAATGAGTATAATGTTCATCACAATTGTGAATACGGCACCTACCAAAGAGATGTATAAGCCATATCTGGTTTGATCTGAAAGGCGATACCAAACTGATAAATTCATGTAAATGCCCAGGCAAACATACCCGAAGAGCAATACAGGAACCGCATTTAAACCCTCCCAATATCTCGAATCAATAAAATGTTTTATGATTTCAATATTGGCAGTTAACCCAAGAAATAAAATAGATAATGCCAATACGAAATAATACAAAATGGTGGCGTAAGTTTGCTTTGCATTCTCGTTTTTAGCGTGACTAAAAAAGAAGGGTTCGGCACCCAATCTGAATGCAGTATTAAAAATGCTGATGAAAACGGCCAACTTACACACGGCGCCATAAATACCTACATCATGATTGGCAATGCTATTTGGTAGATATTTACCTAATAAAATCTTATCAAGATTTTCATTTATGATGAAGGACAAATTCGCAACCAAAACTGGCCAGCTATAGCCAAACATATTGTAAAACAAACTTTTACTAAACTTTAATCGAAGCTCCAAAAACTGCGGTATAAGCATAACAAGTGTAATCACACTTGCAATTAAGTTTGCTACGAATACATAACCAACCCACCTGCCTCTATACCAGCTAGCTAACCAGTCGGCTAAAATGTGATGTTTAATGAGTAGGGGTAAAACAAATATGAATATTAAATTGAAGCCAATAAATGTTCCTATGTTTAGAAATTTTATTAAACTATATTTAAAGGGTTTTCCATCGGCTCTTAACTTGGCAAAAGGAATAACACTTATAGCATCTACGAATAAAATCCAAGCAAAAAAAATGTATATATGATTTTTGATCTGCAAGGCCAGAAATGTTGCCATTTAGGGTGTATTTTGCTAAGAAATCTGTGAATACTAATGCCGTAATTAAAAACAATGTTGAGATGAATGCAATAACTAAAAAACTGTTATTGTAAACCTCTTGTTTTTTGTCTTCGTGTTTATTTAAATATCTAAAAAAAGTGGTCTCCATCCCGAATGCCAATATGGGATTGATGATAGAAACATAACTAAACATCTTAGTGAAAACGCCATACACGCCTGGAGCAAATACTGTGGTGTAAATAGGTGTTAAAATGAAGTTAAACAAACGTGAGAGAATGGTACTAATTCCATACACCATTGTTTGACCCAGAAACTTTTTATATACTGACAAGAGGATTTTTGGTTTTAGATTTACGATTGTAGATTGGTTCGGCCAATTTATAATTTTTAATCTGTTAATTTATTTTACACGATCTCGCTATTGATTGATTTTAGGTATTGAAATCGTAAATCTTCAATCTAAAATCGTAAGTATGTTTACCACAGCAGGTTTTTTTTCACCACTTCGAAATTCTGGAAATTTTTAAGTTCGCCCTCGGTCACTTCTACGTTTTCCACTACCGATTTATCAGGTCCTTCTTTACACCAGTCTACAAAGGGCTCCAATATAAACGGTTCAGCTTCTGCTTCAATATGAACAGACCCATCTTTTTCATTTTTCACAAATCCTTTTATACCCATTTGATCGGCCACTGCTTTTGTACTTGCCCTAAAAAATACGCCCTGCACTTTGCCTACTACTTTAATATTGAGATGTTTCATTGATAATGAGGTTTAACACATTTTATGTTGCAAAGTTACTAAACCCATACGCATTAAATGGTCACATCGTATAAATCTCTAAATGATTTTAATCCCGATAGGTATTCCTGCCAAATTTCCTGTAATATCTCTCTGGCTGGTTTAATTTTATTCAGCATGGCTGATACCTGACCAATTTCAAGTTCGCCATTTTCCATATCCCCCTCAAACATGCCGAGCTTTGCTCTGGCTCTTCCCAACAACTCCAATAATTCAGTTCGATCAGCTCCCGCTGCTTCTGCCTGGGCGATGGAGTCGGCAAATTCATTTTTTAATAATCTTACGGGTACAAGCTTTTTCATGGCCAGTTTTGTATCGCCCTCGGCTGAAGAAATAATTTTATTTTTAAACGATGGGTGCGCCGATGATTCCTCTGCGACAGCAAAAGCAGAACCAATTTGAACTGCATCGGCTCCTAATGCAATGGCCGCCAACATCGATTTTCCACTTCCAATTCCACCAGCAGCAATTACGGGGATATTTATGGCAGCTTTAATCATGGGAATCAAACATAGCGTGGTGGTTTCTTCGCGTCCATTATGTCCGCCGGCTTCAAAGCCCTCTGCAACAACAGCATCAACGCCCGCCTCCTGAGCTTTCAATGCGAACTTGGTGTTTGCTATGACATGAACTACTGTAATTCCTTTTTCTTTAAAAATTTTGGTCCAGGTCGTAGGATTGCCAGCAGACGAAAAGACGATCTTGACGCCTTCTTCCAATACCACGTTAATGATTTCCTGAATATTTGGGTACAAGAGCGGGATGTTTACCCCAAATGGTTTATCTGTTGCATGTTTACATTTCTGGATGTGTTTTCTTAACACTTCCGGGTACATGGAGCCCGCACCGATAATGCCTAAACCACCAGCATTTGAAACGGCCGAGGCCAGTTTCCAACCGCTACACCAAACCATTCCGGCCTGGATAATTGGATATTTGATATTAAAAAGTTTGCAGATAGGGTTCATAAGCAATTGCTTATTTAAAGAAAATGTGCTTGAAGAGAATGAACAATGATAGTCTCATCCTTAAATTTTCCATATATTCAAAACTACGTAAAACTTATGGTTGAACAATAGAATATATTTTGGCTTGTTAAACCAGTTTAATCACTTGATCATTTTCAATTTTAAAATCTTCTGATAGCTGGATAAGATTCAAACCTGGCTTTTTACCAACTTCGATACTGCCAAACAAGCTAGATAAACCTAAAAATTCTGCTCCGTTTATGGTTGCCCATTGCAAAAGATTTTCAAAGGATACATTTTTATGTTGCTGCAATGTTTTCATTTCTGATAGAATATTCAGCTGCTTATTACTGGCCAGGCTATCTGTTCCCAGCGTGATTTTAACTTCTTCATCAATGAGCAGATCAATATCAGGCAACAAATTTTCGATATACAAATTAGCCTGAGGGCAAAGGCACCAATATAAATCCTGATGGCTTTGTTTTGCGAATATGATGTCTGCCTTGCTTGAAACAGTATTGTGAACTAAGAGTGTTTTTTGTTTTTTGATAAATGGCAGCCAACTCTGCAAAGAAGTTTTGCCTGTAGGTTTAAAAAATTCGATATCTAAACCAAGGAATTTATAGAGCGCTAAAAAGCCACCCGATTTATCCTGAAAGAAATCATTTTCATTGGTGGTCTCCTGATTATGAATGCTAATCAAAGCATCCTCTTTTTCTGCCGCTTCATTTATTAAAGCAAAAAGTTGTGGCGAAACAGAATAGGGTGCGTGTGGCACAACAGAAGCAGCCAAGGGCGTGAACTCGTTTTTTATTCCAGTGGCATACTCCATTATTACGTTTGCCCTTTGCGGATTAAAACCCATCGCCTCTACAAAAGTGTGGTAATAAATTTTACTACGTTGTTTAATTTCTTTCGATGCAGTTTGATTGGAGATATCAGCGACTGCAACAATGCCATTTTCGAACATTTGCTTATCAGCGTTTCGCATGGCCATATCAATTTTTTCGGCATCTGCTTGCCTGCTGCTAATAATTTGCTGTACAAAAGCTACCAAACCTGTACGCTGTGGAATTTGGGCTAACATGTGCGAAAGTTCCAGATGGCAATGGGTGTTGATAAAACCTGGAACAATAGCGCCAATAAATTTCTCAACGATTACATCAAGTTTTTCAACTTCATCTGCGGTAAAAATTTCTTTTATTTCACCGTCGTGATCAACAGCAATTGCGCCGTTTTTTATGGGTAAATCATTTACCGGAAAAATCCAATCGGCAGCCAAGTATTTAAGCATGAAACAAACTTAAGATTTTTGATTTGTAACGCAGCAAAGAAGTAAAATGCTTAAGGAATTTTAGATATGATTTCAATCTACAATCGTAAACTAAAAAGAGCCTCCTATCGGAATCGAACCAATGACCTACTGATTACAAGTCAGTTGCTCTACCAGCTGAGCTAAGGAGGCTTTTAATCGGGCTGCAAGTATAGAAAAAATTATTCTTTTGATAAAAATTTTTTAGAATTTTTTTATCTAAGCTGATGATTTCATTGCTCGTAATCATCGCTAACAGGCATATTGATCGAATATTCCAGCCTAATATACAAGCCGCTAAACAAAAAAAGCCACCATTAGAGGCAGCTTCCTGTATATTTAAAATCCGGATGATTATTTTGCTAATGTCATTGCCGTTTGATCTGCTGTCATTAAATCATCAGTGATGAAAGATTCAGATTTGCGGCTGGCAAAATCGGCTAATTTCACGTTTTTCATATTGCTGGCAATCATTGTGCTTTCTACAGCTGTACCATTCAATTTCAATACGGCATCTTCTTTAACAACTGTGTACAAACTTGCAGCAGTGGTTTTAATTTTTGCGGTAGCACTCTGGTATAAGAACAATTGCAGGTTTTTTACTGCAAAATTATTACTTGTAACCACCATCGATTGGCCATAAGCTTCCACTCGTTCGAGGTCTTTAACGGTGATATTCACTGTAACTTGTTGCGACTCCATTGACTGGATGTAAAGCGTATGTCCGTTACTAAATACCGAAGTTTTAGTAGCATCATAATTTTCAGAACCTTTAATGTGTTCTTGATCACCTTGTGTTAATACTACTTTTACATTTCCGCTTACCCAAATGCGTTTTACATTTTTAACGGATGTAGTTTTTGCCAGTGGAGCTGAATCGGCCGCATATGTAGTGGCTACTGATGAAGCAAATAATACTACTGTTAATGCTGTTGCGAATAATGTTTTGGCTAATGTTTTCATGACTTTATATTTTAAGTTTCTTAATGTTTTCTGATAATAAGACGGCAACAGGTACCAAACGTTTCAGTCAGAAACGCGGTAATATACCAGTAGCAAGAGCCTATAGACCAACGCCTGTAATTCCTCGACGAAAAAGTGTTGGTAAAAGAAAGATCTTAATAAAATAGCAGCTGAAATACACTCCAATCTATTCAATGGGCGAAAAACTTGTAGTAATTACCCCCAATGTGTGGAGAAAGTCTACAACTAAAGAATTTTGGCAAATATTTAATCTGCTGAAAATAAATGAATTAAGCTTTTGTGCCCGCTTTGGCACCATTATGAAACCATAGCAAGTATTGTTACAAACATTAAATTTTAAATATCATACTATGAAAAAGTTCATTTTATCAGCTACATTTTTAGCGTTCGCAGGA
>NZ_AJLG01000028.1 GCF_000258495.1 Pedobacter agri PB92 | reverse complement strand
ACGACACACTCAATGAACGTTCCGTGTAATCGCTGGTCCAGTCATTTAAGATGAACTCATAATCAGGAATGGCCTCATCAGGGCGACCAAGTTTTACCAACGATTCTGCTCTGATAAATTTCGCTTCTTTTTCATGGTTTGCTTTAGGGAACTTATCGAAATAAGCATTTACAGCCTGAAAAGCGCCGTTTGCATCACCTTTTAAATAGAGGTTATTTGCGGCTGAGAAAACGATGTTGTCTTGCTCATTGCTTGAGTAATTTCCAAGTGGCGTAGTGTTCGCGTAAGCGATAAAACCATTGGCATCACCTCTGTCTACATAAATATTTTTGATGGATTCCATCGCCTGTTTAGCTTCGTCAGCGGTTGGATAATCGCGAATTACTTTTTTAAACGATTCTAAAGCAGCATCATCCTGATCCTGATTGTATTGAACCAAACCAATGGTAACCAAAGCCTTAGGGACATAACTACTGCGTGGATATTTCGCAACTAAATCCACCAAGTCGGATTTAGATTTATCGAAATCACCTTTGTTGAAGTAGGTGTAAGCCGTTTCGAAACCCGCATCATCCGCATAATTTGAGTTAGGGAATGCCTTAAGTAAGCTTTGCATGGTGGCAATTTTGGCATCGTACTGCGTTTCTAAACCCTGGATCATACCTTTTTGAAAAGTTGCATAGTCTTCAGAAGTGGTATGTCTGGCAATGATCTTATTATAATTGGCCATGGCATTTCCGTAAGTTTTATTTACGAAATACGAATCGGCTAAACGGATGGTGGCATCATCGATCGTTTTTTGATCTTTATCATTTCCATTTAAAAACTTCTCGAAATAGTTTGCCGCCTTGCTGTATTTTTCATCCTCAAAAGCAGCGTAAGCTAACGCATAGTTGGCAAAATTATAAACACCGGTTTTATCTGCATCTGGCATTTTAAGGAACTTCTCAAAAGTAGAAACGGCTTCACCGTATTTGCGTAATTCATACATTGCTTCCCCTTTCCAATAGGTATTTAACGCATGAATCTCATTATCTTCCGGGAATTTATCTGAACGTAGAAACATGGATAAAGCATTCGGAAATGCTCTTTCATTATAAAATTCCAAACCGCGGAAATAAGTTACTTTTTGATAAGCTTCTCTTGCTTCCAAGGTTTTATCAGGGATAGGCTCCAAAATATCAACTGCTGCCTGATAATTTTTTGTGGTTAAAAGTACTTCGCCCAGTAAAGTTTTAGCTTCATTAATTTTACGTGATTTCGGGAAAGCTTTTAAAAATCCCTGAGTAGCTTCCAAAGCTTGTTGGTGGAAATCCAACTCATAGCTTAATTTAGCATAACTTAACCAGGCTTCTTCCTGAATTGCTTTGTCGAAATCTAAACGCGAAGCCCTAAAAAATGCACTTTGCGCTTTTTGTTTGTTACCTAACTGAATAAATGCTTTACCCAAGGTGTGCATACCATTCTGCAGGTAAACATCATCATTGTTCAGCTTTTCTAAAACAGCAACAGATTCTTTATACTTTTTATTCTGAAATAAAGAGTAACCGTATTGATAAATAAATAAGTTGTTTTTGGTTTCACTTTTATCTTTTGCGTAAAATTCAGCGAAATATTTTTCTGCGTTTTTAAATTCTGATTTTGCAAAGTAAGAAGCTGCAACCAAACTCAACATTTCCGGCTCGAACTGCTGTTTCGTTTTTTGTATGGATGCTAAAGCATAGCTGATTACGTCATCGTAACGTTCATCTAAATAATACATCGAGGTGATGTAGTATGGATAACTCGCCTCGTAGGTAGGAGAACCCTTTAATTTTTCAAAATTTGCAAGTGCAGTTTTGTATTCTTTGTTTAGATAATTGATGTATGCAAAATAATAGGTTGCACTTTCCTGAAAATCACCTTCTTCCTTTTTTACCTTCTCAAATAAAGGTTCTGCCTTTTCATAATCTTGCATTTCAAAGTAAGCATAGCCTTGCTTAAATTGATACTCGTTACGTTGTTTGCCAGAAAGGGTAGAAGGATCAGTTTTTTCAAACCATTCTAAAGCCTTTTTGTAGTTTTTCTGATTAAAATATGTCTTTCCAACGTAGAAATAAGCCAGTTTGGTATTCGGATTTAAAGGATAGTCGCGGATGAACGCCTGAAACAAACTTTCAGCATCGCTATTGGTAAGTTCCAATGCACAAACCGCTGCATAAAATTTGGCATTTTCTTTTAATAAAGATAACTCTGCATTGCTCTCTGTTTGGGTAGAGGGTTTGTAACGCAGCTGCTCTACAAGTTTGAATTGCTGTGCTGCCGCGGTATATTTTTCTTTATCTAATAATTCTAAACCCGTTTGATAGTTTTTATTGAGGTTTTGCACCGCACTTATTTGTGCATAGGTGCCAAAACTTCCTGCCAAAAGTAGCGGAATTAAAAAGTATTTTTTCTTCATTATGATATCTTTTTTCAATGGCAATGAAAGCTATCTTGTTCTAAACATTTAGTTTCAGATCAATGATGGTTTGCATCGGTTTCAAATATGGTTGGTACTAAATTATAAATAGTATCATGGTTTATCAACAGAAGTAATTAACATCTGTTAATAACACAAATAAACGAAGGGTTTATTAAATTGGTATTGGAGAAGTTAGATTGTGGAAAAAAACAGTTCTAAACTGTTTATTGGTTCATTAGCTCATTCGCAGTTGACAGGTTTAGGAATGCAGTTTGGAGTAAACAATTTACAGTTAGCCGTTTTCAATGAACCAATGCCCAATGAAATTGGTCACCAATAAGCCAACGGCTATCCCTGGCTTGCCAGCAGATAAAGCACTGCCATTCTTACGGCAACACCGTTTTCAACCTGCTCTAAAATGATTGATTGTTTACTGTCTGCTACGTCGCTGGTAATTTCGACACCACGATTAATCGGACCTGGATGCATGACAATAATTTCTTTATCAAGATTATCAAGAATTTGTTTGTTTAAACCATACATCATGGCATATTCCCTTAACGAAGGAAAGTACTTAATATCCTGGCGCTCGAGTTGAATTCGAAGCATATTGGCAACATCGCACCAGTTTAGGGCTTTAATTAGATTATGTTCTACTTTAACACCCAGTTGATGGATGTGTTTTGGTATTAGGGTTGTGGGGCCGCAAACCATAACTTCCGCTCCCAAACGTTGCAAGCAAAGGATATTGGAAATGGCTACTCTCGAGTGCAAAATGTCACCAACAATTACTACTTTCTTCCCAGATACATCACCTAATTTCTGGCGGATCGAAAAGGCGTCAAGCAGAGCCTGAGTAGGGTGTTCGTGTGCGCCATCACCTGCATTTACGATTTGCGCCTTTACGTGTTTACTCAAAAACTGACCAGCGCCTGCATACGGATGTCGCATTACCACCATATCCACTTTCATGGATAGGATGTTGTTTACTGTATCAATTAAGGTTTCACCTTTGCTTACCGACGATGAAGATGCAGCAAAATTAACCACATCGGCAGAAAGGCGTTTCTCTGCTAACTCAAAAGATAGTTTAGTTCTGGTAGAGTTCTCGAAAAAAATATTGGCAATGGTAATATCACGAAGTGAAGGAACCTTTTTTATTGGGCGGTTAATTACTTCTTTAAAATTATCTGCAGTTTCGAAAATCAATTCGATATCATTCCGGTTAATATCTTTGATGCCTAAAAGATGTCGGGTTGATAATTTGTCTGCTGCCATTTTTATATTATAATTTTTCGGATAATAAAATCACTTTGTCTTCACTTCCTTCACTTGCCCAGGTAACTTTTACCTGTTGTGAATTTAAACTGTCTACCTGATGACCAATATAATCTGGTTCAATTGGTAAATGCCTGCTAAATCTTCGGTCAATTAATACCAATAATTCAACTTTCTCCGGTCGGCCATAAGCTAACAAGGCGTCAAGCGCTGCTCTTATGGTTCTTCCTGTCCAAAGTACATCGTCTATTAAGATCACTTTTTTCCCTTCGATGATGAAATCGATAGAATTGCTACTTGCAGTTACCAGGCCATCTTTGCGTCGAAAATCATCTCTAAAAAAAGTAATATCAAGGTTTCCCTTTAAAATTTTCTTGTTTTTTAAGATGGTTTCGAGTTCCTGATGAATACGATCGGCCAAAAAAATACCTCGTGGCTGGATGCCAATTAAAACGGTATTTGCGAAATCGTCGTGGTTTTCAATTAACTGATGGCAAAGCCTCTTAATTGTAATCTGAATTTTTTGTCCGTCAAGAAGTGTTTTCTTTTGCATTGAAGAAGGATTGGGCAAATATAGAAAAATGTTTTAAGCTAGGAAACCGGAATTTGAAATTAGATGCTTGTTTAAAGCCATATCTCATTTTCGGCAGTAAGAATGATGGCTTTATCGCCGGTTACCATGATGGTATGCTCATGTTGCGCTACAAAACCGCCCTTATTGCCCGTTAAAGTCCAGCCGTCATCTTCAGTTTCTGCAAGGTTAGATGCTGTAGAAATAAATGTTTCAATGGCTACCGTTGTGTTTTTTTTAAATCTGTCATGATTCCATCGATCATAGTAATTGGCAATATCGTGTGGCGCTTCATGCAGGCTTCTTCCTACGCCATGCCCGGTTAGGTTTTTAATTACCCGAAAACCTGATTTTCGTGCTTCGGTTTCAATGAGCCGGCCAATTTCTGAGATTCGAATACCTCCTCTAATATTGTTGATGGCTTTTTTCAATATATCTTTCGAAGCGTTAACCAGCACATTAT
Organism: Pedobacter agri PB92; assembly: GCF_000258495.1. Lineage (GTDB taxonomy): Bacteria > Bacteroidota > Bacteroidia > Sphingobacteriales > Sphingobacteriaceae > Pedobacter > Pedobacter agri. The sequence continues at coordinate 30,923 of NZ_AJLG01000028.1, read as the reverse complement.
GGTTGTTTAAATCGTTCCCCAATACAAAAGAGCCGCCGTTATCAGACCAATAGCCATTTAACTCTGCAGAAACATCTATGTTAACCAAATCTCCTTCCGCTAAAATTTTCTTTGAATGCGGAATGCCATGCGCAATCTCCTGATTTACACAAATGCATGTCCACCCAGGGAAATTATATGTTAACCGTGGCGCCGATTTAGCGCCAAAATCTTTTAAAATCTCCCCACCAAAATCATCAAGTTGTTTGGTAGACATCCCAGGTTTAGCAAAGTTTCGCATCTCTTTTAAAGTATATGCTACAGCTTTACTAACCCTTTGCATTCCTAATAACTCATCTTCTGTTGTGATCGACATAGATTTATTTTTTTACTAAAGTAGAGTTTTTGAAGAGCAAAGTAATAAATTCAATAGCTTTGTGACGATGATGGCGCAGAAATCCGTAATTTTTTTTGATGGTGTTTGTAATCTTTGCAATGCATCGGTTCAGTTTGCAATTGAACATGATAAGCAAGATGTTTTTAAATTTACGGCATTGCAGGGAAATTATGCAAAAGCCATTTTACCGAAATTTAATATCAATCTGGAGCGGATTAATTCAATTATTCTCGTAGAGAATGATCGGCTTTATACTAAATCGTCAGCTGCTTTAAGGATTGCGAAAAAATTGAACGGATTTTGGCCAATGCTTTATGCTTTTATGATCATCCCAAAGTTTATTCGGGATTGGTTCTACGACATCATTGCCAAAAACCGTTATAAATGGTGGGGAAAGCAGGAGAGTTGCTGGGTACCGACAACCGAACTAAAGGAGAAATTTTACGATTAACGCTGCTTTTGCTGGTTTTGGTTGTTCCTCGGTTTCCACAGCCAAAGTGTTAAGATGATTAAAGGTATAGCAATGCTTAACGCTATCACAATAAAAATACTGCGTTGCTTTACAATTTCAACTTCATCGGTGATGAAGATATTCACCGTTTCCCATAATACAAACAAGGTGATGATGGTGCAAATAACTGCAAATATTTTACGCATGGTTGAAATTTGAAGCAAAGATTGGATAAATTTTTTAAATGAATGGGAAAAATTAGCTGATTGATTAAAACGACTTCTCTATTAAATTTTCAATTTTCCAGATATCTTTTAGAATAAGTAATTCCCGTTAAATCATAGCGTTTAAACTGGGTTTTCAAGCGTTTTTGAAAATCGGAGTAGTTCCGTTTCTCTTTCGGGCTCCATAAAATTTCACTCAATGCATCTAATCTTGGAAAAAGCTGGTATTGAACTTTGGCAGGGTTAGTAATGTACTCACTCCACAAGCAACCTTGTCCACCCCAAATGTACTTTGCTTGCTCAGCAGATAATTCAGCCGGGATAGGTTCGTAGTTGTAAACATCAGCTAAAAGTGAGGGTTTTCCTGCAGTTAAACTGTCTTCCTTTACAAATTGTGAATGGTTGAAATAAACCTTATCTTCTGGCGTCATGATGGCTTTATGGTTCTGTTTTGCCGCTTCAATACCACCTTTTTCTCCCTGCCAGCTCATTACTACTGCATTCGGTGCTAAGCCGCCTTGTAAAATTTCGTTCCAGCCGATGATGGTTTTACCTTTACCATTTACAAATTTTTCTATGCGTCTGATGAAATAACTCTGTAGCTCGCTTTCTGTCTTTAAGCCATTTGCTTTCATAATTTGTTGTGAGGCGGCAGACTGTTTCCACCAAACTTTAGAGGCCTCATCGCCGCCAATATGGATGTATGGTGAAGGAAACAATTCCATAACTTCAGCCAGTACATTTTCCAGGAATTTAAATGTGGTATCTGAAGCTTGTAATACATTGTTGTATTTATTCATCATACCCCAGGTTTCAGCAACAGCATATTTTTTATTGGGTTCTGTTCCTAATTCGGGGTAGGCGGCAAGAACAGCCATACTGTGGGCCGGCATTTCGATTTCGGGAATAATGGTTACATAACGTTTGGCCGCATATTCTACTACTTCTTTAATCTGTTCCTGCGTATAAAATCCGCCATGTTTGACGCCATCTGTTTTTATTACAGCATTTTTTGGCGTGATATTAATCGCTGTTGGCAATACCTGATATTTAATGTTTTCATTTCCTTTGCCCGGCCATAAACCAATAATGCTGCCGTTTCGCCAAGCGCCTATTTCTGTGAGTTTAGGATATTTTTTGATTTCAATTCTCCAGCCATGATCATCAGTTAAATGCCAGTGGAAATAGTTCATTTTATGCAGGGCTAAATAATCGATGTATTGTTTTACAAAGTCTACATCAAAAAAATGGCGACTAACGTCTAAATGCATTCCACGGTATTCGAAACGAGGATAGTCTGTGATGTGAACCGCTGGAACTTGAAGCGATGCTGATTTTACCTCAGGTAATAACTGAATTAAGGTTTGAATCCCATAAAAAAGTCCATTTTCTGAATTGGCATAAACCATGGTTTGATCGTGGTTGCTTATAAGTTCATATTCATTTGAATCTTTTAATAACCGCTTAACTAGTTCCAGTTTGATGATGTTTTTTCTACTTGTCGAATTTGGATTTATCCGAAGTTTTAGATCATAATATTTTTGAATATAACTTTGTAGGAATAAACCTGAATTGGATAATGAATCATTTGAAATTATCTCCGTGTTTTTATCAATTATAAATTTTTCTGTGCTTAATCCTGTCTTAACACTAACAGGTTGCGGGATAATATTTATTTCCTGAGCAGAAAGGCTGTTGTAAAAAGCAATCGATAAAAGCAAAAAAATAATCTTCTTCATGATAAAACGGTTTTCTTTTCAAAAGTAGTAATTCTAAGCGGATGAAAGTAAAAGCTTTGAGAGAACGAAGTAATGATGTTGCCTAAACCCGATGGGAGGAATGCCGATTTTTCATCGGCAGAATCGGACAGCGGGGCAGGAGTGACCGATTATTGCTTGCTTGCGTTTTCAAATGATTTAAACTATATAAGGCATTTGAGTTTCATACTTAGCCAGGATGAAAATTTTAAATGTACCTAAATGTTAAATAAATGAGATTGCTTCGTCGTTCCGCCTCGCAATAACGGAATTTAAATTAAATGTCTTACACTCCTTATATGGTGAAAAAAGAGGGGATTGCTTCGTCGGCTGAAAAAGCCTTCTCGCAATGACGAAATTCTTCACGCAAAAAAAAAATCCCGATAACTTGCGCTATCGGGATTTAATTTATTTAGTTAAAAAGAACTAGCCTTTTTTAGCTTTGCTTTCTTCGCCTTCTAGTTGCGATTTCAATTGAGCCAATACGTCTAAGTCTCCTAAAGTAGATTTCTCTACAGAATCTTTAACTTTCTTAACTGCAGTTACAGCAGCTTTAGCTTCTTTTTTCTTAGCATTTCTTTCTTCTGCTACAGCTTCAGCTTTAACTTCTTCCCAAATACGAGCGTGAGAAACAACGATGCGTTTAGCTTCTTTGTTAAACTCGATGATTTTGAAGTCGTTAGTTTCTTCTGCTTTAACTGAAGTACCATCTTCTTTAACCATGTGTTTAGTTGGTACGAAACCTTCTACACCGTATGGTAAAGCAATAACAGCACCTTTATCAGTTACTTTAACAACTGTACCTTGGTGAACCGAATCTAAAGTGAAGATCGTTTCGAAAGTATCCCAAGGGTTTTCTTCCAATTGTTTGTGACCTAAGCTTAATTTACGGTTATCAACGTCTAATTCTAAAACAACTACGTCTAATACATCACCAACTTTAGTGAATTCGTTAGGGTGGTTTACTTTTTTAGACCAAGATAAGTCAGAGATGTGGATTAAACCATCAATACCTTCTTCGATTTCAACAAATACGCCGAAGTTAGTCATGTTTTTAACAGTTGCTTTGTGCTTGCTTCCAACTGGGAATTTAGCAGCAACTTCTTGCCATGGATCGTTAGATAATTGTTTAATACCTAAGCTCATTTTGCGCTCGTCTCTATCTAAAGTTAAAACTTCAGCTTCGATCTCATCACCAACTTTTAAGAATTCTTGTGGGTTTCTTAAGTTTTGTGACCAGCTCATTTCAGAAACGTGGATTAAACCTTCAACACCAGGGATGATTTCTAAGAAAGCACCGTAATCTGCAACAGTTACGATTTTTCCTTTTACTTTAGAACCAACTTGAATGTCAGTGCTTAAGTTCTCCCAAGGGTGTGGAGTTAATTGTTTTAATCCTAAAGCGATACGTTTTTTCTCATCATCGAAATCTAAAACAACCACGTTGATTTTTTCATCTAATGATAATACTTCTTTTGGATGCTCTATGCGGCCCCAAGAAATATCAGTAATGTGAAGTAAACCATCAACACCACCTAAATCGATGAACACACCGAAATCAGTAATATTTTTAACAGTACCTTCTAATACCTGTCCTTTTTCTAATTTAGAAACGATTTCTACTTTTTGTGATTCTAAATCGTCTTCAATTAACACTTTATGAGAAACAACTACGTTTTTAAACTCATGGTTAATTTTAACAACTTTGAATTCCATTGTTTTACCAACGTAAACATCGTAGTCACGGATAGGTTTAATATCAATTTGAGAACCTGGTAAGAAAGCTTCAACGCCCATGATATCAACAATTAAACCACCTTTAGTACGGCTCTTAACGAAACCGTTGATGATTCTATCATTTTCAAGAGCCTCGTTAATAGCTTCCCAAGATCTTTGAGTTTTTGCTCTTTTGCGAGAAAGGATCAATTGACCGTTAGCATCTTCTGGTGCTTCAACGAATACGTCAACTGAATCGCCGATTTTTAAATCTGGTGTATCACGGAATTCTGAAGTAGAAACTAAACCATCTGATTTAAAACCAACGTTTAATACTACATCTTTGTTGTTAATTGAAACAACAATACCGCTAATGATTTCACCTTTAGTGATTTGATTGAATGTTCCAGCGTACATATCTTCAAACTTTTTACGGTCTGCATCATTGTAATTACCGAAAACTTTTTCATCTGCATCCCAATCGAAATCTTCCGTTGGTGTTGCTAATGATGATTTGATCGATTCGATCGAAACTGAATCAGCTTCTGATTCAATAGTTTCTTTTTCAGTCAGGCGTCCGCCTTCTCCCTGAAGCTCAGCTGTTTTTGCTGCTAATTCTTTTTCTGCTACTTGTTTTTTAGCCATTAATTAATTATCTCCTTTTTTCCCTATTTAGGGACTGCAAAGGTAAAAATATTTTAATTAATAGAAAAGAATTTTTTAATAAATGTTGCTGATTTTAAGGTTATTAGTAAAAGAGTAGTGCGTATTTCGTATCAGGTAGCAAGATTGGATGCTTTAAGGCGCAAAGATAAATGAATAAGGAGTAAAGATTTGTTACCTTAAATAGACGATTTGAAATCCCTTTTTTAGGAGCGCACATGGAGAGATGGTTCTTTTCTTTTTCTAGAAAAGAATTGTTTGAAAATCAGCGTTCCGTAATTCTTTGTTCACAGCAGCCCCGTTATCGCTTATAGTCCTCGCTGCGTTGCACTTCGCTGCGGGCTATTCCGCTCTACCGGGTTTAAAAACATAGGTTGTTTGAAATTTATTTCTTCGTGAATATCCCTCTGGTAAATCCTTCTCCAACCAAAGTGTTTTCATCTCTGATTAGCAATAAAATCATGTTCTGTTGATCATACAATTTAATCATGTCGCCTTCAATAACATATTTTGCTGTGAAGGTAGAATCCGTGTAAGTATCCTTTACAATCACAGAATCATTGGTGTTAAAATCAAAGGTTTTATATTGTGTTTCGCTATCGCTTACAAAAGTTCCGTTAACTGTTTTAGGTTGGATGAAAGTAATAAAGCAAAAGTAAATTACCACTAAAACAATAATTGCTGAAATGCCGATTAAAATTTTATTTTGATTAGAATATTTAAAGATAAAGTAAAGAATGGTACCCATTACCAAAGCCACTACAGCAAAAAAGATAATATTTGAATAATCTTTGTCAATTGCTGGAACCTCAACAGATACAGCTGGTTTTTGTACGGCTTTAACTGGCGATACCCGAACTAAAAATTCTTTACTCACCCAACCTTCACCATTGGTCACCTTGATTCTAAAATAACTGGCATCTGCAGAATCAATAACGGCAACATTTTCATTTTCCGGAAGATAACCAATCACCTTGCTTTTAGGATCGGCTTTTTGCCTCACTCTTAAATTATCAGTAGTAACGCGGTAAATTACATCAGTAGCAGGAGCTGCTGTTGCAGAACTTTGAGTAGCAGGATTAGTTTGGGTAGTATTTGGTTGTGGCGTAGGCGCTGATATCTTTTGAACGAAATCTTTACTTACCCAACCTTCGCCATTTTTAAGTTTTATTTTATAAAATTTATCATTGCTGGCATCTAAAACTGTTAAATTTTCGTTTTGCGAAATATTAGCTATCACCTTACTTTTAGGGTCACTACTTGCTCTAACCCGTAACTGATCAGCAGTTACTTTATAGGTATCTTGTGCATTAATGCGGCTGGAGAAGATTGAAAGCGCAATTAATAGGAATAAAATTCTAGTCATAGTTTTAAGATTGCTGCAAAGCAGTTTTATAAAATTAGCAACGACGCAAAGAGCAAACATCGTGCTATAAGTGCCAAAATTAGGAAATACTTTTAATTACAGGGAGAAATGAGGCGGTTAATTCAATTTCTACCAACTGCCTCCGGTACCGCCGCCACTGCTTCTACCACCTCCCCAGCTGCTCGATGAAGAAGATGAACTACTTCTTGACGAGGATGAACCTGATGAAGATTTAGTTTTAACCAACATGGCCAACGTAATCCATTCAATAAATTCTACGTTTCTGCAAAAACTACATTCGTTTATCAGTTTTGCCTTGCCTTCGCGACTATAGGTTGCTGCAGTAACCGTAACTTGTTTGTTGAGTTTATAAGTTCTGAAATTACATTTCGGACATTCGGTATAGCTGTTATATTCTTCCGCAGGCCATTGTTTAATCACATGTTCTTTATGATCAGCACTTTCCCAAATATCATAATCGTAGGTTTGTGCGCCTTCTTCAGCTCGTTGTCCGGCACTTAAAAAGGGTTTGCCTTCAACATTAATATCCCGATCGACACGAAGCATTTCCTGATTCTTACTGTCTAAAACAGGCTTAAACCGATCAATGTTTTTGCCTCGTTTGAATAGATAATTAATCAAAGTAATTAAGATCAGCGGAGAGAAAATAATCAGCCAGAAATTCTTCTTATTAAAATCGCTGACAGCGTTAAAATAATTTTTATCGTCGTAATGTGTTTTTCGTAGCGAGGAAATATGAAATAAATAACGAAAGAATAAACAGGCAGCTAATATTCCATATAAAATAAAAGGAGCATGGATAAGCTTTACTTTATCAAATAAACCAAAGCCCCTAAAAAATACCATTGCAAAAATGCTCACAAAAATGAACATGAAAAACCCGGCGCAGCCGCTGATGATTGTTTTCTCGTGGCCGTTATTGCCACTAGCATCTACCTTGATCGTTTTCTTAGCTTGTTTATTTACAATTTTAAAAATCCCGAAAAAAGCTAAAATAATAACAAGAACAGGTATCCAGACTTTCCCTAAATCGCCATTTTCGCTTTGTTGCGTGAAAAATTGATTGAGCTCCGATTTATTTTCTGGATTTAAAATTACTACTCCAATGGCATCAATAGTCGTTATAATTCCTGTCCCGAAATTATTCTCCCTGAATGCAGGTAGTAGGTTTTGCTCAGCAATATGTTTGAGTTTAACATCAGGCAAAACACCTTCAATTCCTGTTCCGGTGATGAAACGATATTTCCGCCGATCTTTTGCTATAAATAGCAGCAAGCCATTATTGCTCGTTTTTTGTCCAATTCCCCAGGTATTAAAAAGTTCGTTGGCAAAATCGAAATCTTCCTGTTCATGGTCAAAATCATTAACAATAACTACTGCCACCTGAACATTAGTTTTGCCTTCAAAATCTGAAATGGTGGCATTAATCTGCGAAACATGATCGGCACTTAAAATGCTATCAGGATTACTTACCCAGCCTCCTCCGTTTTTTTTTGGTATCAGGGATTTCACTGATGGTATAGGCTTTCTGCGCAAACGAAAGGCTAGAAATAAGTAAAAAGATGACAACTAATAAATTCTTAATTGAATGAGTTTTGAGCATCGGATAATTTAAGTTGGTTGAAAATCGCGTTTACATCATTCTTAACAATAGGGTGTATTGTTTTTACTCTTTTAAAACTCTATCGATGATTTTGTTTAATTTAAGTTCGTCTTTTGCGTAAGGTGCCAGATCGAAAAGCTTAACCGTCTTAAATTCTATAGGGTGGCTTTCGCTTTGCAGTGAAATATAGCCTGACTTTAAAGGGGTGCCATCAACTTTAACCTTTGGATCGTAATTCGTTACACTTCCTCCACCAATTTGTGGTTTTGTATATTCTAAAACTACCTCACCGGCAATGATATGTTTAATTACTGAATCGCCTAAAACCAAGAATTGAGCAGTAACCCACTGATCGCCATGATAGGTTTTTGATTTTGAATCTAAACAGTGCGTTGTAAACAACTCACCTTTATAATTAATTAATGTTCCTGGTGTACAAACATTGCTGGTGTGGCGCACATGTTCTCCATCGCCGCCCAGAATTTGCGCTTCAACGGAGATTGGAAAATCCTGATCTTTCAACATCGTAGCAGGATCCTGCCCATGCAACATAGCACCACTATTTCGGGTTGCCCAACCTTCTCCACCTTTGGCTTGCTCGCCAACAAAACGATAAGTTACCTTTAATAAATAATAGGAAAACGGCTTTTTGTAAAAGATATGGCCGTACTGTTTATCAAAATCAGAATACCCATCGTAACTTACTTTCATTACACCATTTGCAACGCTGAAAGTATTGGCATAATTATCTTGGTAATCATGTTTGGAAATTTTTACATTCCAGTCTTTCAAGTCTTTTCCGTTGAAAAGATTGATCCAGCCTTTTTGCGCCTGAACGTTTAGCGCAGTAAATACGCTGATTAATAACAAAAGGGAAGTGAGTTTTAATTTCATAGTAGCTTAATGGTTAGCAGCTAAAAATAGGAAATTAAACCAACCCGATAAAATTAAAGTTATTTAGCTAAGAATGGTTCTGCTCTTTCTAAAGCAAACGCCAATTGTTCTTCGGGTGTTAAATTGGTGTTGTCTAATACAATTGCATCAGCGGCTCTAACCAGTGGGCTTTCTTTTCTGGTGGTATCAGCATAATCGCGGTGCGCCAAATTTTCGAAAACTTCTTCCAGCGTGGTTTCATTATTACCTTTACTTTCCAATTCCTTAAATCGTCGTTCTGCTCTAATTTTCGGATCGGCGGTCATAAATAATTTCAAAGGTGCATCTGGAAAAACCGTAGTGCCAATATCACGACCATCCATTACAATGTTTTTCGATTTTCCCATGCGTTGTTGTTGTTTCACCATTTCGTGGCGAACAATTTTATGGGCAGAAACTTCACTTACATTTTCTGAAACGGGCATTAAACGGATTTCATCAGAAACCTCTTCGCCATTTAAAGTGATGTGTGATTCGTAATCACGTGAATGAAAATTCAGTTCGATGTGTTGAAGTGCATCAACAACTTTCTCATCATTAGTAATGTCAATATTATTTCTCAGAAAGTAGAGCGTAACGGCCCGATACATCGCTCCGCTGTCTACATAAATGAAACCTAATTTTTTAGCTAATGCTTTCGCTAAAGTGCTTTTTCCGCAAGATGAATAGCCATCAATAGCTATAACCAAGTTCTTTTTCATTCTGCCACAAAGGTAAAAAAACGGACGGATTTAGTTGCTTTTTTTACCTGACTATTCTTTATACTTTTACACCATGTTACCTGCGAAAGAAGATATTTTAAAACATGCAACCTTTAAAACCTCCAGGAGCGGGGGCAAGGGCGGCCAAAATGTAAATAAGGTTTCAAGTAAAGTAGAATTAATTTTCGATTTGGAAAATGCTTTTTTTTTCGATGATGAAGAAAAGGCGCTGTTAAAAATCCGACTCGAAAATCGTTTAGATACCGATGATTTGTTGCATATTGTTTCGCAAGAAGACAGGAGCCAGCTTCTAAACAAAGAGAAGACAATTGCTAAACTGATCGAGCTGCTGAAAAGATCACTTCAGGTAAAGAAAACAAGAAAACCCACAAAAATACCCAAAGCTGTTATTCAAAATAGACTGAAAAATAAATCGGTAAATGCTGAAAAAAAAGCATCTAGAAAAAAGCCAGGTTTGGATTAACTAAATTTTTCCAAAACGATAGTATAAACTTAAGCCACCGTAATTTTGAGCTTTCGCTATACTCTCCACTTCTTTAGTTTTAAATATAATATTAAAGTCGGCAGTAAATCTTTTTGAACTGTAATTTACGCCAAACTGTTGTTCAAATACAATTGGTTTTGTGCCGAAAGTTACCGGACTATCATCATTAAACAAACTTCCCTGAATCGTGGCATCATAGGCCACTATGTTTAGCTGTGGTTTGGCATAAAAGAAAAATTCCGACTTATTTAAAGCTGATGTTTTTGCATTCCCGATTACGGCATTATGATATGCACTATTGAACAGCTGGTTCAGTCTTCCTGCTCTAAATAACACAGATGCTCCCAAGCCAGAAAAGGTTGTTCCTAAATTTGCATAACCCTGTCCGCTTAAATCAACAATCTGATCATTGGAACGAACAAGAAGTTTGCTGTATTGGGCAGCTAAATTGATGGCTAATTCATTTTTAATCTGATAATCCCATCCGTCAGGTGTGTAAAAACCAACCGTTTTGTGCAGAAACTTTTGTGCATCCTGCGCCAGGGAATTCGGTCCAACAGTACCAATCTCCACGCTTGTTTTTAGCACACTTTCTTTTTTAAAAAATACCGAGTAAGCACCACTGGCATACAGATATCCTGCGAAGGGCCGATCCTGGTCTTCTTTTTTCGCTACCTGACCCCAGTAAGGCGTGTACATTTTTTGCCCGACCGAAATTTCATAAGTCTTCTTTTCTATTTTATCTGAAAATTTAGCAGGATCAATGGCTCGGCGGAAATAGATAAATAAACCATTGGTGTAATATCGGTCATTCAATGTTGCCAAATAAGCATCGTTTTCGGTTTTAAATCCAAATTCGTTTTTAAAAGATTGGCCAAATCCAGTTAACGAGGTAAGAAGCAATAGAATAATAAATGAAGATGATCTCATAAAAAAATAGCTCCGATTATTATCGGAGCTATAAAAGTATTTATTGTTATCGGATTTTTATCCGTAAACCTAAAAGATTACAATTTAGTTGACAATTGGCGCAATTTTGATCGTTAAATCCAGCGGTTTTTTAACTTTATTTTTCGTCAATGCCAATTCAATCACTTCACTCATTTCCGTTACGTAATGGAATGTCAAATCTTTGATGTAGCTTTCTTTAATTTCCAAAATATCTTTGCGGTTGCTTTTGCAAAGGATAATCTCTTTAATATTCGCTCTTTTTGCAGCAAGAATTTTTTCCTTAATTCCACCAACGGGAAGTACTTTTCCACGCAGGGTAATCTCGCCTGTCATCGCTAAATTTTGTTTTACTTTACGTTGTGTAAACGCCGAAGTCAGTGCCGTAAGCATGGTTACACCAGCCGATGGACCATCTTTCGGAGTTGCGCCCGCAGGCACGTGAACATGCACATCCCAATTGTCAAATAGGGTATAGTCAATGCCAAATTCTGCAGCATGTGCTCGTAAATAAGCTAAAGCAATTACGGCAGATTCTTTCATCACATCGCCAAGATTACCTGTTAGTGTTAACTTTCCTTTTCCAGGGCTCAAGCTCGATTCGATAAACAAAATATCTCCACCTACACTTGTCCAGGCTAAGCCGGTTACCACGCCCGCAACTTCATTGCCTTCGTAAAGGTCTTTATCATAAATTGGCGCACCTAAAATACGTTCAATATCTTCGTTGGCCAGCGTTACGTTGTATTCTTCTTCCATGGCAAGTTTGGTAGCCACACCACGCACCAATGAACCAATTTTCTTTTCTAAACCACGCACACCCGATTCACGTGTGTAATCTTCAATCACTTTTTCAATTAAAGCGGGTTTAAGGTTGATATCCTTATTTTGTAAGCCGTGATTTTCTTTTTGTTTTGGTAAAAGATATTTCTTCGCAATTTCGATTTTCTCTTCGATAGTGTATCCATTTACCTCGATAATCTCCATACGATCAAGTAAGGCCGGCTGGATGGTACTCAACGAATTTGCAGTTGCGATGAATAAAATATTAGATAAATCGTAGTCAACTTCAACATAGTGATCATAGAACGCGTTATTTTGTTCCGGATCCAACACCTCCAGCAAAGCTGATGAAGGGTCGCCACGATGATCGGTACCAACTTTATCAATCTCATCCAAAACAAAAACAGGATTGTCTGCTCCAGCTTTTTTAATTGATGAAATGATACGCCCTGGCATTGCGCCAATGTAGGTTTTACGGTGACCACGAATTTCGGCTTCATCACGAATGCCACCTAAAGCCATCCGTACATATTTACGGCCCAAAGCTTTGGCGATCGATTTTCCTAAAGATGTTTTACCAACTCCCGGAGGACCTACCAAACATAAAATAGGGGCTTTCATATCGCGTTTTAACTTTAAAACAGCAAGATATTCTACAATACGCTGCTTAACTTTTTCTAAACCAAAATGGTCTTTATCCAGAATACGTTGGGCACGTTTTAAATCGAAATTATCTTTTGTAAACTCACTCCAGGGTAAATCCAAAAGCAATTCGAGGTAATTCAGCTGAACAGAATAATCTGGCGCCGCCGGATTCATTCTTCCTAATTTATCTAATTCTTTATCAAAATGATCGGCAACAGACTGTGACCATTTTTTCTTTTTTGCTTTTTCCTGAAGCGCATCAAATTCCAAATCGGCTGAATTTCCACCCAGTTCTTCCTGAATGGTTTTGAGCTGCTGATTTAAGAAATAATCACGTTGCTGCTTATCAAGGTCGGTACGAACTTTAGATTGGATTTGATTTCTCAATTCCAGCATCTGTAATTCAACCATCAAAAGCTCCATCACCTTTTGCGCTCTTTCTTGCAATTTATCCATTTCAAGGATTTTTTGCTTATCGGCCATTTCGGCATTCATGTTTGATGAAATAAAATTGATCAAAAATGAATTGCTTTCGATGTTTTTTAGCGCAATACTTGCTTCACTTGGAATGTTTGGCGACAGTTGAATAATCTGAGCGGACATTTCACGGATAGAGGCGATAAGTGTTTTAAACTCCTTATCTGCTTTGTGTTTCTGCTCCTCAAATTTCTTTACTACAGCCTTAATGTAAGGCTCGTTTTGTACTTCTTCAATTAAGCTAAAACGTTGCTTACCCTGAATAATTACCGTGGTATTTCCATCAGGCATTTGCAACAACTTAATGATGTTTGCAACCGTACCAACAGTGTTTAACTGTTCAAACGTCGGATCTTCGATGGAAACATCTTTTTGAGATACCACCCCAATAATTTTATTTCCCTTGTAAGCTTCTTTAATTAGTTTAATTGATTTATCTCTGCCAACGGTAATTGGAATTACCACTCCAGGAAATAAAACAGTGTTTCGCAATGGCAAAATCGCCAATGTTTCAGGCGTTTCCTCATTGTTCATTTCCTCTTCGTCTTGTTGCGACATTAAAGGGAAAAATTCGGTATCCTCGTTAATTATTGGCATAGCAGAATGGAAATCAAATATATCTTGTTTACTCATTATCACGTTTTCCTCTCACGACAAACTGGCAGTTTGATCGTATTCACTTCGTTTATTTAGTTGTTAAGGTAATAATTTCAACTCTTGTGCCAAAGTGAAAATAATATTAATCTTATGTTAAAAAGGCAGAGCGACTTTTAATACTCCGCCATTATCATATAAATTGTTTTTTAGCGTTTAAGCTAATGTTTGAGGTATTTAATGCTTGTGCCCCAAAATTAAAAGCTTTTAAATTATCAGAATAGGATTATATTGCAACAAATTTCGTCTTTTTAGGCGGCAGATTTACAGAAAAAACATATTATTCATTACATGAACTACTTTAAGCAAGTTATTTTAGGTTTAATTATTTTATCATCAACCAGCAGTTTCGCACAGAACAATTACGAAAGAAGCATGCAGGCAATGATTAAAGGTGATTATAGAACTGCCGTTACGCAATTGGAAAAAGCCGATACCAAAACACCTGATAATGCTAAAATTTTGCAAATGCTGGGTTATTCATACTTTCAAAATGGCCAATACGAGAAGTGTATTGAAACTTATAGCCGCCTGATTACCGTTAAACCAACAGAAGTATCTGCATATTACTATCGGGGCAAAGCGAGATTAAATATTGCCAACGATCCTAAAGAATCTTTAAACAGTATGCGTGAAAATTTTTACACTGCCTCGATTAAAGATTTTACGAAAGCAATTGAAATAAATGGGGAGGAAGATACCCAAATGTTTCAAAATCGTGGATTAGCTTATAAAGATTACGCAATTTTCAGATCATACAAAGCAAAGAAAAAAGATGAGAAAACGGCTTGCGTAGCGCTATTTAATAATTCAATTTCTGATTTCCAAAGAGTATTAACCATGCAGCCTTTGCGTAAAGATATTATTGATTGGGTTGCTTATGACAAAGCACAAATTGCAAGTTTAAAGTAAGATCTGATTCTAAAATAGAAAACGGGCTTTGAATATTCAAAGCCCGTTTTTTGTTATTTAAACTTTCCGGAGATGGTATATTTTTTTTCGTTCAGCAATCGAATTTTTTGCTGTTTTTTAATGAGGTATAAACTATCAGGATAGTAATATAGCGTGTCATTTGATTGAAAGAGGATATTTTTATTTGCGATAATAATCTCTATCTCCCTAACTTTTGCACCTTGCCCAACAACATAAAGTTTCTTTACAGGGATTTTTTTATTGTTAGAACTGTAGACAACTGCTCCGCCAACTTTTGTAATATTGAAACTGCCCTGCCATGAGGCTTTATTAATATCTGCATTTGCAAAGATTGCAAGTTCCTTTTTCCAATCTGCTACTTTAACTTTCTTGCTCTCGTTAACCCCATTCACACTAACGGTTTTGCCAAGTGTTGGATTGAGTTTTTGCAAACGGGCTACCTCTTTCTCAAAATATCCCTGTAAGTCAAAGTAAAGATTTCTGTTATTCGTTTTTGAATCTTTTTCCTGGATACAAGAAGCCAGGGATACAATAAATATCAGGATATAGATTTTTTTAATCATTATACCAAAACGTTTCCTGTCATTTCTGCCGGAATGGCTACACCTAATATTTTTAAAACAGTAGGAGCAATGTCGCCTAATTTTCCATTAGCTATGGTTTTATAATCCTTATCGATTAATATACAAGGAACAAGATTGGTAGTATGAGCTGTATTAACCGATCCATCGCCATTTATCATGTATTCAGAATTACCATGATCAGCCAATAGGATAAATGAATAACCATTTTCTAAACCTTTATTCACAACAGTTTCTGCACATTTATCGGCTGTTTCCACAGCTTTTACCACTGCATCGAAAACGCCGGTATGTCCAACCATATCCGGATTGGCGAAGTTTAAACAAATAAAGTCGGCCCAGCCAGTTTCCATTTCTGCGGTAATGGCCTCGGTAATTCCAGCCGCACTCATTTCCGGTTGCAGATCATAGGTGGCAACTTTAGGTGAAGGAATTAAGATTCTTTTTCGTTTGTAAACTCTGATTCTCTGCCGCCAGAAAAGAAGAAAGTAACATGAGGATATTTCTCTGTCTCCGCAATACGAATTTGATTTTTGTTGTTTTCTGCCAGAACTTCACCAATTGTTTTCGTAAGATCATCTTTAGTAAAAATGACATTTACTTTCTCAAAGCTCTCATCATAAGAGGTCATTGTAACATAATACAACGGCAGTTTATGCATTTGTTGCTCCGGGAAATCTTTTTGAGTTAGCGCCGTAGTAATTTCTCTTCCTCGATCTGTGCGGAAGTTGAAGCAGATCACTACATCGTCATTTTGTATTGTTGCAACAGGCGCACCATTATCTTGCGTTAACACCACTGGTTTCAAAAATTCGTCTGTAACCCCTTCATCGTAAGATCTTCTAATCACAGCCAGTGCATCTTGAGTTTTCTCTCCGATGCCATTTACCATTACATCGTAAGCTTGCTTTACGCGTTCCCAACGGTTATCGCGATCCATCGCGTAGTAACGACCTACCATTGTGGCCAACTTAGCTGATGTGTTTTCAATATGGTTTTGAAGGTCAGTAATAAAGCCTAATCCCGAATTCGGGTCTGTGTCGCGGCCATCTAAAAAAGCATGAACAAATGTTTTTTCAACATTTGCCTGGTTTGCAGCATCACATAAGGCTTTTAAATGTTCGATATGGGCATGAACACCGCCATTTGAAACCAGCCCAATGAAATGAACGGCTTTGTTATTTTGTTTTGCATAATCAAAAGCGGCAAGCAAAACCGGATGAACGTGTAATTCTTTATCAGCAATTGATTTATTGATTCTGCCAAGTTCCTGATAAACTACGCGACCTGCACCTAAGTTCATATGCCCAACTTCCGAGTTTCCCATCTGGCCGGCTGGTAAACCAACTGCTTCTCCTGAAGCTTCAAGCTTTGAGTTTGGATAGTTTTGCAGTAATGAATCAAAAAATGGTGTGTTTGCAGCATAAGCAGCATCAGAATTATCTTGTCTTCCGTAGCCCCAGCCATCTAAAATTATAAGTGCGAGTTTTTTATCGTTTATCATCTTATTTTGAAAAATTTAATTGAACACGTTTAAAACATTTTCATTTAGAACATGTTTTAGTGTTTTGTTACCTTGGCAAATATAAGTTTATTGGAGCTTATCCAAATGATGAAATCGGTTTTTTGATAAGCTAATGGCATAATTTTAGCTATAGGGTCATTATAAAATACAGAAATGATCCGGAGCTTGTTTTTACTAATTATTAGTTTGTCATCATTAAATGGTTCAAAAGCCTTTCAGGCTGATATTATTGATGATTTATCCTCGTATTTTAAGGCTAGCAATGCCAGTCAGATTGCGAAAAATTTTGCTTCAACAATTGAGTTAATTTTAATTGATGAAGAAGATGTATACTCCAAAGCACAGGGTGAGCAGATTTTAAGAGATTTCTTTATCAAACACCCTCCCGTAAAAACAAGTATTTTTCATAAAATTAATACCAATCCTAACTATCGATTTGGCGTAATCGTTTTGAGTACTTCGAAAGAAACCTTTAGGGTATCAGTAACAATGAAAAAATTTAACAATAGCTTTCTAATTACAGAATTGCGGATTGAACCAGCCAAGGATTAATACAAACCTCTCTAATTTCTTCTCCAATTAGGTAATAGCGTGAATCAAACGTCGCTTTAATTTTGTCAGCGGATTGTCTGCTCACAAATATTTCCTATTTTTGCATCATAAAATCTCAATTTTGGATATTCAACTGATACATCAATTCATAAAAAATGCACTTGCCGAAGATGTTGGCGATGGCGATCACACTTCACTATCAACCATTCCTTCCGGAACGCAAGGCAGAGCAAAATTAATTATCAAAGAGGATGGTATTTTAGCGGGAATGGAACTTGCCGTTGAAATTTTTGCTGTAGTAGATGCAAGCTTAAAAGTTGATGTGCTTTTGCAAGATGGCGCTGCTGTTAAGGTTGGCGATATCGGTTTAACAGTTTCTGGCAGTACCCATTCTATTTTAATTGCAGAGCGATTGGTTCTAAATTGTATGCAACGTATGAGTGGCATCGCAACCAAAACGCATCGCATTGTTTCGTTGTTGAAAGACACCAAAACTAAAATCTTGGATACCCGAAAAACCACACCAGGATTACGCTATTTAGAAAAATGGGCAGTTCGTATCGGTGGCGGGGTGAATCATCGCATCGGATTATATGATATGATTTTAATAAAGGACAATCATGTGGATTACGCCGGGGGGATATCAAACGCCATAAAAGCTGCTCAAAAATATTTAGCCGATCAGCAAAAATCGCTACAGATTGAAATTGAAGTGAGGAATATTGAGGAATTATCTCAGGTATTAGCCACTGGAGGTGTTGACCGTATAATGCTCGATAATTTTAGTTTTGACAATTTAAAGGCAGCAGTAAAGTTGATCGATGGTAAATTCACTACCGAAGCTTCAGGGGGAATAACGGAAGAAAATGTTTTGGAATATGCAGCTTGTGGTGTTGATTACATTTCTATGGGTGCACTTACGCATTCAGTTAAAAGCTTAGATATTAGTCTAAAAGCATACTAAAGGTGATTTGCTATAAAATGGAAAGCTTATTTTTTGTATCATTGTAGGCTATGGTTACGGTTTATTCTCTCAGCGCATTATTAGTTGCCTATCTTTTTGGATCAATCCCTACCGCTGTCTGGCTCGGTCAGGCTTTTTATGGTGTCGATGTGAGAGAATACGGAAGTGGTAATGCAGGAGCAACCAATACCTTCCGTGTTTTGGGTAAAAAAGCCGGTATTGCCGTAATGATCATCGATATTGCGAAAGGCTACACCGCAACCAATCTTGCCTACCTTATTGGCATGTCGGTAACCGGACCACAAAACTCGGTCATATTCGTAAATTATCAGCTTGCACTCGGCGTAACCGCTGTAATGGGACACCTGTTTCCTGTTTTTGCCGGTTTTCGCGGAGGAAAAGGAGTGGCAACCCTTTTTGGAATGATTTTGGCAGTTAACTTCGAAGCATCTATGCTTTGTGTTCTGGTTTTCGTGGTGGTGTTATTATTAACTAAATATGTTTCATTAAGCTCCATTTGTGCGGGATTTACTTTTCCATTAAGTGTAGTCTTTTTGTTTCAGGTTTCAATAAAATCTGAAGTGCTATATGGCATGGTAGTTTGTATATTGATTTTGGTTACCCACCAAAAAAATCTCGAAAGATTGCTGAAAGGCAAGGAATCTAAAGTGTATTTGTTTAAGAAAAAAGCTAATAATTAACAAAAACACATTCACTAAAACTTATTTGTAGGCATGCTGTTTATTACTTCGGTTTGCTAAAACAAGTATTACTAATCATTTAAAATTGCGTTATGAAAAAATTATTTTTATCAGCAAGTGTTGCTGGGGTTTTACTATTTAACTCATGTTCTACTGTTCCTCTAACGGGAAGAAGTCGATTTGATTTAGTTAGTAATGATCAGGTTCTGCCAATGGCATTTCAGGCGTATAGCACATTTTTAACCGAAAACAAGGCAACTGTTTTGTCTGCCAACAATGCTCAGGCTTTAAAGGTAAAAACAATCGGGAGTAGATTAATTACTGCCGTAAAATCATACATGAACAGCAATAACTACGGTAATCTTATTGCCGATTATCAGTGGGAAGTGAATGTGGTACAGAATAACGAAAAAAATGCCTGGTGTATGCCTGGTGGCAAAATTGTAGTTTATACCGGTATTTTACCAGTAACCCAAGATGATGCTGGTTTAGCAACAGTGATGGGGCATGAGATTGCACACGCTATCGCAGGTCACTCGGCTGAACGCATGTCGCAGGAAATGGTGGCTCAGGGAATTGGCGCAGCGGCAGGGGTAGCGCTATCCAAAAATCCAAAAACACAGGGTATTTTCAATACACTTTATGGTGTTGGTACACCGGTTGCGATGCTAAAGTTTAGCAGGAACCAGGAATTAGAGGCTGATAGATTAGGTTTGATATTTATGGCGATGGCTGGATATAATCCTCAAAATGCCACTGCTTTCTGGAATAGAATGTCTGCTGCATCTGCGGGTGCACAAAAACCAGCTGAGTTTTTAAGTACGCACCCTAGTGATGAAACACGTATTGCTCAGATTCAGAAATACCTGCCTGAAGCACAACAATATTATAAGAAATAACAAGGGCAGAAGGCTTGAAGTGAAGGGTGGAAAGTTGGTATAATGCTAATTTTCCACTTTTTTATTTTATGGCTAACCAGCTATTTAAATTATAGTAAACCACTATTGACTATTCAGCATTCAGCACCTTCAAAATAGCACTTGCTTTAAGCAAACATTCCTCATATTCTTTCTCCGCATCGCTATGATAAGTGATAGCCCCACCAACCTGGAATGATAAATACTGATTAGCTGAATGATAAAGGATACTTCTTATCACCACATTGAAATCAAAATTTCCATCAGGACTAATGCAGCCAAACGAGCCAGAATAAATACCTCTTTTTGTTTCTTCATATTGCTCGATCAATTTCATTGCTTTTACTTTAGGCGCACCCGTCATTGATCCCATTGGGAAAGCATTTTTGATGGCATCAATAAAATGAATCGCTGAATCAAGTTCGCAAGTGATGGTAGAAATCATTTGATGTACTTGTGGAAAGCTGTAAATGCCAAATAGTTCTTCAACTTTTACCGAGCCTTTTACCGCCGATTTCGTTAAGTCATGACGAACCAAATCAACGATCATTACATTTTCTGATTGCTCCTTAACGTCGTTTCTAAGCTGAATTTTGATTTGCTCATCTTCTTTCGAATCAGCACTCCTTCTCGCAGTTCCCTTTATAGGTTGTGATATTAATTTCGAACCACGTTTAGCTAAAAAACGTTCCGGTGTTGACGACAAAATATAATGCTCATTAACCTTTAAGAATCCAGCAAATGGAGTAGGGGAGATATCATTCAACAAACCGAATGTTTCAACTGGGTTAATTTTCGCATTTTCGGCAAAAAACTCCTGGCAAAAATTCACTTCATAAATATCACCACGGATAATGTGTTCTTTTAATTTTATTATCTTGTTAAGGTATGCTGTTTTTGAGAGCCTTCGCTCAATGTTCAGGTGACTGGTAGATTCACTTTCTTCAATCGTGAAATTATTTATTTCATTTAAAACAGCATCATCGCCAATTAATACTTTAGCCATTCCGTTTTTAACCGCAATTAAGTATTTAGGGGTAAAAAAGTATAGTTCAGGGAAATTTAGATGATCAGTATTGTTAGAAACCAAATCTTCAATTTCGTTTTTCAGATCATAGCTGAAAAAACCAAAAAGCCATTGTTTGTTAGCTTCCTGGAATGCTTTTAGTTGTTCAAATGCATTGCCGGAGTTGCATTGAATTTCTGCCTGAACGTCAGCCGCTAGAATAAAATCATAAGCTGAGTAAACATCGGGATATTGGTTGGAATCTAATAAACAACAAACATCGAACTGGTTAGCCCAGTGTAATGCCTTTTGTTTGAATGCTGATGTATGATCCGTGTTTTTCAAGCTGCGGCAAAGGTAACTAAACCCGACATAAGTGGAAAGCTCCCGGTGTAGATTCTTTCAATTTGCGAAACCGTAAAATCGGGACTTGAAACATTGGCGGGGACTAACGTTAATAGTTGTAGTTGATATGCTTTCCAATAAAAAAAGCAATCCAAACGGATTGCTTTCATATTTTTAATTTATCGTGACTATAAAGCTGAAAATATTTCAGCTCTGTGAACCCTATATTAACGTAATTCTAAGGTTTGGGCTCTATCAGGACCAACAGATAAAAATTTAATTGGCACTTCTAATTCTTTTTCTAAGAACGCGATGTAGTCTGTTAGCTTCGATGGAATTTCATCAACTGAGGTGATTTTAGTAACGTCAGTTGCCCAACCATCAATAGCTTTTAAAACTGGTTTTGGTTCGATTGAAATAATGTCGTAAGGCATATAATCAATGGTTTCGCCATTATATTCGTAGTGTGTACAAGCATAAATGGTATCAAAGGTATCTAACACATCAGCCTTCATCATGATCAGTTCGGTTACACCGTTGAGCATAATAGCATATTTTAATGCAGGAAGATCGATCCAGCCGCAACGACGGGCACGACCAGTAGTTGCACCAAACTCATGACCTAAAGCACGTAAATTTTCACCAACTTCATTGTCTAACTCAGTGGGAAACGGACCGCCACCAACACGGGTACAGTAAGCTTTAAAAATACCGTAAACTGCACCAACTTTATTAGGCGCAATACCTAAACCAGTACAAGCACCTGCAGTTGTGGTATTACTTGAAGTTACAAAAGGATAGGAGCCGAAATCTACATCTAATAATGTTCCCTGTGCACCTTCAGCTAAAACAGCTTTTCCTTCTTTTAAATAACCATTAACAAAATGCTCGCTATCTACATGAGGAATGCTTTTCAAGAATTCAATAGCCTCAAAGAAAGATGCTTCTTTTTCAGCCAATTCGTATTCGAAACCTTCATAATGAGAAAGGATTTCGGTATGTTTTTCTACTAATTTATTATAACGTTCCTTAAAATCCGGAAGGGTAGTATCGCCAACACGTAAACCATTACGGCCAGTTTTGTCCATATAAGTTGGGCCAATACCTTTCAATGTTGAACCGATTTTGTTTTTACCCATGCGAGCTTCGTTTGCTGCATCCAACAATTGGTGGGTTGGTAAAATCAGGTGCGCTTTACGGGCAATAACCAATTTGCCTTCTGCAACAGGATCATGACCAGCTTTTTTTAAATTATCAAGCTCTCTTTTTAAAATGATAGGATCGATCACTACACCATTACCGATAAGGTTCATGGTTTTTTCGTTGAAAATTCCTGATGGGATGGTGTTCAGTACGAATTTTTTACCATCGAACTCTAAAGTATGCCCGGCATTTGGACCACCCTGAAAACGGGCGATTAGATCATATTTCGGACTGAGTACATCAACGATTTTTCCCTTTCCTTCATCGCCCCATTGCAGGCCGAGAAGTACATCTACTTGCGTCATTATTAAAAATTTAAGCTGGTTTTATTTTGTGGATTGATTTAATTTGCTTCGAGCTTTGCAGCCTCAGTTTCATTTACTTTTCTAGCCATACTGCAATCTGAGCAGAAGCCATAAAGGTTTAAAGAATGGTGTTTTACATCAAACTTTAAAAGATCGCCAACCATGGTTTGAATTTGATGGATTCGAGGATCGCAGAATTCTACCACCTTACCGCACTCAATGCAAATCACATGATCGTGCTGACGGTAACCGTAAGATTTTTCGAACTGCGCCATGTTTTTACCAAACTGATGTTTGGTAACCAGATCACATGAAACCAATAATTCTAAAGTATTATAAACCGTAGCCCGGCTTACACGATACTTTTGGTTTTTCATGTGGATATAAAGGGTTTCAACATCAAAGTGATCGTTTCGGGAATAAATTTCTTCCAGGATGGCGAAACGCTCTGGTGTTTTGCGTAGATTTTTGTTTTCTAAATAAGCCTCAAAAATCTTGCGAACGAGCTCATTTGTATTTTGTTCTGACATAGTTTTTAAACTCCGTTCAAAGGTAGGTAATTAGTTTGATTGTTTAATTGTTGGATTGTTGAAATGTTGTAATAACTCGGTTGCAGGTTATCAGTTACAAGTGGCAGGTTGTGTGATACTGATTAGATATCAAAAATAAATTCGTGTGTTAAACCTTTTTCCAACTGGCTTCTAAACCTACAACCAATAACCCATTTAAGCATCAAATCTTGTTACACCGGTAACGCCTCTAACTTTTAGTAAGTTTCTGATTAAGTTTTCCAGGTGCTCCGTATCATTTACAAAAATCATAATTGAGCCATCAAAAATCCCTTCATTGGTATCCACCGTAATTGATCGCATGTTTACTTTAAAATCTGTAGAAATAACCCTGGTGATGTTATTGATCAATCCTACATCATCAATTCCAACAATGCGAAGTCCGGTTAAAAATGTTAATTCCTGTTGTTTGTTCCATTTTGCTTTGACCACGCGATAACCATAATTAGCCATCAGTTGCGCAGCATTAGGACAGTTGGTTCTGTGGATTTTAATACCCTCACTTACGGTAATGAACCCAAAAACATCATCTCCGGGAATTGGATTACAACATGCTGCGAGCGTGTAATCAATGCGTTGCATGTCTTCTCCAATAAGCAAAATATCCGAATCACCACCTTTAATTTTATTTTTGATCCCATCTACTGAAAGGTTTTCCGGGCGTTCCGGGCCGCGGCTTTCTACTTCTTTTTCGGTATTCAGATATTCTTTAATGTCTTTAAGCTCGATTTTGCCTAAAGCAACGTTCACGAACAGCTCTTGCGTAGAAGGAAGTTTGAAGAAATAACTGATTTTCTGAATGTTATCAGTGTTGTAGGTGATTTTTAGCGATTTCATTTTCCGCTCCAAAATCTCTTTCCCGTTGTCAGCTATTTTCCGCTTTTCTTCTTTTAGTGATGACTTAATTTTGGATTTAGCTTTCGCCGTAACTACAATATTTAGCCAGTCTTCCTTAGGCGTTTGCTTGCTGGAAGTGATAATTTCTACCTGATCGCCATTTTGAAGTTTGTATGAAATTGGAACCAGTTTGTGGTTCACCTTTGCGCCAATACAGGTTGCACCGACACCGGTATGAATTTCGAAAGCAAAATCTAGGGCGGTAGCACCTAATGGCAATTGAATCAGAGCGCCCTTTGGAGTAAAAATGAAAATTTCATCAGAGAAAAGGTTCATTTTGAAATCGTCGAGGAAATCCAGGGCATTTGCTTCAGGATTGCTCAGCATTTCTCTAACCTTCTGAATCCATTGATCCAAACCATTATCATTGCTTGATTCTTTGTATTTCCAGTGTGCAGCAAAACCTTTTTCCGCAATTTCATTCATGCGTTGTGTACGGATTTGCACTTCAACCCACTGTCCGCGGGGACCCATCACTGTAGTATGCAAACTTTCGTAGCCATTTCCTTTTGGCGAAGAAACCCAGTCTCGCAAGCGATCGGGATTCGGCCGGTATAAATCGGTAACAATCGAATAGGCTTTCCAGCAATCAGCTTTTTCGTTTTCGTAGGCGCTGTCTAAAATGATACGAATGGCAAAAAGATCATAAACCTCCTCAAAAGGAATATTTTTCTTTTTCATTTTATTCCAGATGGAATGGATAGATTTTGGACGGCCGTAAACGTCGGCCACCAAACCCTGTTCATGAACAATTTCATCAATAGGTTCAACAAATTTCTTAATGAACAACGCCCTTTCTGCCTTTTTCTCGTTAAGCTTTTTTGCAATAAATTTGTAAGTATCGGGATCAAGATATTTCATTGAAAGATCTTCCAACTCTGATTTAATGGCGTATAAACCTAAACGATGAGCAAGTGGTGCGTATAAATAAATTGTTTCTGATGCGATTTTAAGCTGCTTATGGCGGGGCATAAAATCCATTGTACGCATATTGTGCAAACGATCGGCAAGCTTGATCAAAATTACGCGAACATCATCTGCAAGCGTAAGCAGCATTTTCCTGAAGTTTTCTGCCTGTAATGAGCTATTGGTATCAAATACGCCAGAAATTTTGGTTAAACCATCAATAATCTTTGCCGTTTTCTTTCCAAATTCACGTTCAATATCCTCCAGTGTAATGTCGGTATCTTCCACCACATCATGTAACAAAGCGCAAACAATCGAAGTAGTACCTAAACCAATTTCTTCTGCTGCAATTTGAGCAACCGCAATTGGATGATAAATATATGGTTCGCCCGATTTTCGGCGCATATCTTTATGGCTTTCCAAGGCCATATCGAAAGCTTTTCTGATCTCTTTCTTATCGCCCCGCTGTAATGTAGATTTACTTGCCCGTAATAATGCCCTATATCTTTTTAGAATTTCCTGCTTTTCCGCCTCTAAATCAATCACTAACTCTGTTTTCATTTGTTTTTTTTGCGTAAAAATTTTCGTCTTATATATGAATAAAACTTATATTAGTTCTGTTGAACGACTAATATATGAAATAACACCTAACTTTGTGAAAGTATAAATTTATGAAATTTAAAGGGCTATTCATTCTGTTTATTGTCATGATTTTTGGTGAAAAACTAAAAGCGCAAGACCCGGTGCAGCCAGTTTTTCCTAAACTTGGTAAACAGGATACCATTCAGGTGGCCTCTACAAATGATAACGGGGTGATGATTCCCTGGATGCAGTTGCAGGATGTTAGCATTTTTGCAAACAGAATCTGGAAATCTCCGGCAGAAAAGGCTGCTTATAACCGATTGCGTTACAATGTGTTGAAAGTAATGCCCTATGCTATATTTGCCAAACGCAGGTATGAGCAACTGGAGCAAGATATAGCCCGCACCCCTGAAAAAAGGGAGCAGAAAAAGTTGGTTAAACAGTGTGATAAGGAAATTAAAGACATGTTTAACCGCGAGATTAAGGAATTGACCATTACTCAGGGACAAATTTTAACCAAACTTATTGATAGAGAAGTTGGAAGAACAACATACGATATTGTAAAACAAACAAAAGGCGGTTTCGCTGCCTTCTCCTATCAAATTGTAGCCCGGGTAGTTGGGCATAATTTAAAAAGCACCTATAATCCAAATGAGGATCGGGATATTGAATCCATCATTCGTACTTCTGGATTTTACCAATAAAAATAATGCAGGAGCGCATTCCGAATATTTACTCCTTCAAGGTTAAAAAGATTAATGGCGATGATCAGCCATTGTCGGCCTTCCGAAATAAAGTTTTACTTGTGGTTAACACGGCATCTGAATGTGGATTTACGCCACAATTGAAAGAACTTCAACAATTAAGAGAGGAGATTAATCATCCTGATTTCGAAATTTTAGGTTTTCCGACAAATGATTTTGGTAAGCAGGAACCGCTAAACGGATTGGATATCGCCACCTTTTGCGAAATTAATCACGGCGTAAAGTTTCCGGTGTTTGATAAAATTATGGTTCGCGGAGAATTTATCCATCCACTTTATCAATTTCTAAGTGATAAAAAACAAAATTCGAAGCTGAACTCAAAACCGAGATGGAATTTCCATAAATATATTATAAACAGAAAAGGAGAGCTGGTTGATTTTTATTTTCCTTTCACCAAACCTTTAAGCTCAAAAATTAAGAAAAAAATTCATCAGCTGTTGAATGAAAATGCCAATAAATAATATGAAGTTAGATATTTTAGTTATAGCCGTTCACCCCGATGATGCAGAACTTTGTTGCTCCGGAACTATTTTAAAACATATTGCACTAGGAAAAAAGGTTGGCATTGTCGACTTAACCAGGGGGGAGTTGGGCACCCGTGGTACTGCTGAAACCAGAGATGAAGAAGCTGCAGATTCTGCTAAAATTCTAGGTTTACACGCCCGTGAAAATTTAAGAATGCGGGACGGTTTTTTTCAAAACGATGAATATCATCGCCTGGAAGTAATCAAAGCGATCAGAAAATATCAACCAGAAATTATTTTAAGTAACGCCCTTGAAGATCGTCACCCAGATCATGGCAGGGCAGGCGACTTGGTTTACGACTCCGTTTTTCTATCAGGTTTGCCTAAAATTGAAACAAAACTTGATGGCGAAAACCAAGCTGCACATCGGCCAAGATTACTGTTGCAGTATATTCAGGATAGGTACATCAAGCCTGATATTATCGTTGATATTTCCGATCATATGGATAAAAAAATTGAATCGATCAAGGCATTTAAAACTCAATTTTACAATCCGGATGTTGATGGGTTACAGACTTATATTTCCTCTCCTGAGTTTTTTGAAACCATTACCGGCCGTTCCCGTGAATTTGGTAAAAGTATTGGTGCCACTTTTGGTGAAGGTTTTACTTCCAGAAAGTTGCTTGGCGTAGATAATCTATTTGATTTAAAGTAATTCTATACTGAACCGCAAAAAAAAAGCATAGCGCAATTTTATCGCACAGTGCATCAAGCTTTGATAGAGAAAACCGAGGCAGATCAATACTAAGACTCAGTATTCTTTCATGCATCTTTATTTGTGTGCACCGTGGTTGAATAAAATTTTTCCAGGAGCTAATAGATTCTTCCTTATCCTGACTGAAGAGAAAGCGCAAATCCAACAAAAGCGCCGCTCATTTGTTATTCTCGAAACGAATAATAATGGCGAATATATTTTCTTCACTCAAAAACGCGTATAACCTCTTCAAGCATGTAGATTTTGCTAAGCTTGATGCATTATCAAGAAAAGTTGATTTGCCGAAAATGGTCGAAACCATTTCAAGTCTTGATGATAAGCAAATATCAGGCATGATGAAAATGATGGGCGGTTCTGGAAAAAAAAGAGAACTGCCTCCAATTGATGGAGATTTTTATCAGTTGGGCGACGAAGCACTTAATGATGAGGACCGTGAATTACAGTTAAAAGTAAGGGCGTTTCTAGAGAAAGAGGTAAAGCCGATTGTAAATCATTATTGGAACAGAGCGGAATTCCCATTTGAAATTATCCCCAAACTTGCCGAGCTTAACATTTGTGGCTTAACTTATAAAGGTTACGGTTGCCCGGGAAAATCTAATTTAATGGAGGGAATTCTGGCAATGGAAATGGCCAGAATTGATACTTCGATTTCTACATTTTTTGGTGTTCAAAGTGGTTTAGCCATGGGCTCCATTTATCTTTGTGGGTCTGAAGCTCAGAAGCAGCAATGGCTTCCTTTAATGCAAAAGTTCCAAGTTATTGGTGCATTTGGCTTAACTGAACCCGAAGTAGGGTCGGCAGCAGCTGGCGGTTTAACTACCACATGCAAAAATGTTAATGGGAAATGGATTTTAAATGGTCAGAAAAAATGGATTGGTAATGCCACATTTGCTGATATCTTAGTTATTTGGGCTCGTGATGAAGGTGATGGCGAAGTAAAAGGTTTTATTGTTAAAAAAGATAATCCCGGGTTTGCGGTAGAAAAAATGCAGGATAAAATGGCTCTGCGTATTGTTCAGAACGGAATTATCACGTTAACAGATTGTGAGGTTGAAGAGGCAGATCGCCTGCAGAATGCAAACTCGTTTAAAGATACCGCCAAGGTTTTACAGATGACCAGGGCAGGGGTTGCCTGGCAAGCGGTGGGTTGCGCCCGAGGCGCCTATGAAAATGCGCTGGATTATACCAGGACCCGTAAACAATTTGGAAAACCAATTGCATCTTTTCAGTTGATACAAAATCATCTGGTAGAAATGTTATCAAACCTAACAGCTATGCAAACTTTGTGCTTCCGGTTGTCGCAACTGCAAGATCAAGGATTACTAAAAGATGAACATGCATCTTTGGCGAAAGTTTTCTGTTCATTGCGTACCAGAGATGTGGTAAGCAAAGCCAGAGAGGTAATGGGTGGAAACGGTATTTTGCTGGAATACAATGTTGCCCGTTTCGTGGCTGATGCAGAAGCAATTTATTCTTACGAAGGTACGAAGGAGATTAATACCTTAATTGTAGGTAGGGCAATCACCGGCTTCTCGGCATTTGTATAGCAATGCAACTGGGTTGCGACATTGGTGGTAAGCTGCGCTGTAATCGCTATCTAAACCCGATTGGCTCGGATGCCAATCGGTTTCAATGTGGCAAAAGGGAAAGCGGGACTGGCGATACCATAAGGGCTGAGCTGGTCATTTGCAGGAGAAAAATGATCTTAAATTCTAAAATGGATGCTTATTGAAAGCCACCTGGCTCATTGCACTTTTTTCATATAAAGCGATGCATGATTGATTAAATTGGGGATCAAAGTTTACCTCTCCAGGTTGCAGTGTGTTGGGCACATTTGCATTTTGCATAAAGAAGTAAACTTTAGTATTCCCATATTTAGTGTGAGGCATTAAGTTGCCGTAATCTTCCATCTCTTTCCAAACAGAATCTTTAATGGTTACAACATAAATACGTTGTACTGGCCCGGTATTATTGGCATTTCTATATTTCGCAACTTCTGTAAAACCAGCTTTCATATCTTCTATACCAGGCTGGTTAAAGGTGTCTCTTGCGATAAAAAATATCAGAATCAAAACGAAAGCTGATACGAAATAGATTAAGGATTTTCTGCTCATGCCTACAATAAAGGCAATATTTTTTCCATCACCGTCAAACCTTCGTCAATATGTTTTTGCTCGATACAAAGTGCCGGGCGGAAGCGGATGGTTTTCTCCCCACAACCTAAAAACATCACATTATTTTCCATGCCTTTACTGATGAAAGCATTACGCATTTCTTTGTTTGGGAAATCGAATGAGCATAATAAGCCACGTCCTCTCACATTAGTCATTTTGTCGAATTTATTTGCGAACTGTAGCAGTTGCGTTTGGAGATACGAGCCAATTTTTTCTGCATTTTCACATAATTTATCTTCTTCAACAATTTGCAGAATTTGCGTAGAACGAACCATGTCTACCAGATTTCCGCCCCAGGTGGAGTTGATGCGGCTTGGTACTTTGAAAACATTGGTTGCTACTTCATTAACCTTATTCCCAACCAAAATACCGCATACCTGCATTTTTTTTGCCAAAGGCTACAATATCTGGTCTTGCTTTTTCGCTAAAATGCTGATGACACCAAAATTTGCCTGTTAAACCTACGCCGGTTTGTACTTCATCATAAATCAAAAATGCCTCGTTTTCATCAGCAATCGATTTTAACTGGATTAGAAACTCTTCCCTCAAGTGATTATCGCCACCTTCAGACTGAATAGGCTCCACGATAATGGCACAGATATCGTCTTTGTTTTCCGCAAAGGCTTTTTTAATCTGAGCAATTGATGCTTCTTCTGTCTGAATGGCGTGTTGCAAATGATCCCCGGAAAGTGGAAATTTTACCTCAGGAACCGAAACTCTTGGCCAATCGAATTTAGCGAACCATTTCGTTTTATCAGGCAAGGTGTTGGTTAAGCTTAAAGTATAACCTGATCTTCCGTGGAAGGCTCTTTCAAAATGCAATACTTTAAATCCTTTTTCTTCGGTATATCCCTTGGCGAAGTTCTTCTGTACTTTCCAATCCATGGCTACTTTAATCGCATTTTCAACCGCAAGTGCACCTCCGGCAATAAAAAAA
>NZ_AJLG01000027.1 GCF_000258495.1 Pedobacter agri PB92 | reverse complement strand
AATAACTTTATTCGCAAAATATTTAAGTACGATGCCAAAACTTTCTGGATCGGCACCGATGAAGGTATTTACATTTTCAATCTGGAAACAGAAAAGTTTACACTTTTTAAACCACTTCAAAATTCTTTTATCAACGATATCATCCGATCTAAAAATGGTAACATCTGGATTGCAACCAAAGAAAGAGGCGTTTACTGTTTCTCCACACCAACTCAAAAGTTAAAAAACTTTTCAACTTCCTCTGCAGTAAAAATTTCATCAAATGAGGTACCTAAAATACTGCAGGACGATGCCGGAGATATTTGGTTAGGTACTTATGGTAAAGGAATTGATGTGTTAAATCCAAAAACAAATAAAATCCGACACTATAATACATCTTCTGCTTCGAAGCTTTCGAGTAATGTAATTCTTGACTTGTATAAAGACAGTAATGGCGATATCTGGGTTGGAACCATGGCAGGTGGTTTAAATCTTTGGAATAAAAAGACAGATAGCTTTACTATTTATCAAAAATCATCAGGAAATTCCATTAGCGATAATATTGTCAGAACTATTTATGAGCCGAAGCCTGGCTATATCTGCCTGGGTACTGAAAAAGGTTTAAACATATTTGATCGCAAAAATAATCGATTTACGGTTTATCAGAATAAAAATAATGATCCTTTCAGTATCAATGATGATGCAGTTTACAATGTTTTTAAAGATAAAGAAGGTGGCATTTGGGTAGGGACTTATTTTGGTGGTTTGAATTATTACCATGAAGGAAGCTCAGGATTCGAGTTTTATTATCCATCGGGTGTTAAAAATTCATTATCAGGAAATGCGGTAAGTGCTTTCCTTGAAACCAAACCGGGGCAAATGTGGATTGGTACGGAAGATGGTGGTTTGAACTATTTTAATTCAGTTGATAAAACCTTCAAAAAATTTCCCTTTTCAGCCGGGCAAGACAGTCTTTCGTATCACAATATTCATGCACTTTATAAAGATAAATCTGGCAATATCTGGGTTGGCATGTACACCGGCGGTTTGAATATTCTTAATCCAGCAACGGGGAAAATTAAGCGGTATAAAAGTGATCCCGGAAATCCAGCCACACTTAGCGATAATAGCGTTTACTCAATTGAAGAAGACCGGCAAGGTAGAATTTGGGTTTCAACTATCTCTGGCTTAAATCTTTATGATCAGCAAAATGACCGGTTCATTCGCATCAAAGGAAAAAATCTGGATAAGAGTTGTATTTATCAGGTTTACCAGGATAAAGAAAACGTCATCTGGATTGCTACATACGATAATGGATTAATTAGGATGGATCCTAATAACCACCTTACACAATATGCTTATTCCAGTAAACCGGGCTCCATCAGTTCTAACAAAATTATTTGTATGCTGGATGACGGCGAAGGTAATTTATGGTTAGGAACTGATGGAAGCGGCTTAAATGTTTTCAACAAAAAATCGGGTAAATTTAAATCTGCAGAAGATGAAAACTGGATTAAAAGTGCCGTTGTATATGGCATTGTAAAGGATAATACCGGCAAAATGTGGTTTTCTACTAATAATGGCGTTTTTGAATTTGACCCCAAAACGAAGGTGAAAAGGAGCTTTGGAAAATGGGATAATTTGCAAAGCCAGCAATACAATTATAAGGCATTTTATAAAGATTCAACCGGGAAGCTTTATTTTGGAGGGATAAACGGATTTAACGCTTTCTATCCAGATCAGGTTCAAAATAGCACTTCAACACCAAAGGTTTCATTTACTAATTTTCAGTTATTCAATAAAGATTTAGACTTAAACGATGACAAAAGTCCGCTGAAAAGTTCCATAAATTATACTGATGAAGTGATATTGGATTACAACCAATCTGTATTAAGTATCGAATATGCATCACTGAGTTTTATCGCTCCCAATAAGCTACAGTATGCTTTCAAAATGGAAGGATTTGATAAGGGATGGAACAATGTTGGTAGCCAGAGAAAAGCAACCTATACCAATTTACCTGCCGGCGATTACAGTTTTCAGGTAAAGGTAATTGATGATTTAGGGGCAGATATTGGAGCGGTATCTACCATTAAAATAAAAATATTACCACCGTTTTATAAAACGATTCCGGCCTATATCTTCTACTTTTTGGTTTTTGTAGCTGGTGCATTCTGGCTACGCCGGTATGTGTATGAAAAGGAACGAAAACGCAACGAAATTAAACTGGAAAGGCTAAAAAACAAAAATGAGCAAGATTTCTATAAACAAAAAATAGAGTTTTTTACAGCAATGGCACATGAAATCAGAACACCGCTTTCATTGATTATTGCTCCGTTAGAACGACTTCTATCAAAAAAGGAAAAAGATAGGGAAGCGATGGATCAGCTACAGGTAATGGAAGAAAACTCTGATCGCCTACTTACCTTAGTGAACCAGTTACTTGACTTTAGACGCATTGAAAGTGATATTTTCGAAATCCATCCAGAGCCAATTGAACTCATCTATCTGATCAATAGTATTCGCGATCGTTTCTCGCCAATTGCAACAAAAAGAGGATTAGAATTTTCGATTGTAAGTGCTTTTCAAAAACTTGACATTAACGCCGATCCGGAAGCTTTGATGAAGATTCTGAGTAATTTATTAATCAACGCATTTAAGTTCGCCCGCAATAAACTGGAAATCAAGGTAAATGATTTGTATACTTCCGCAGATGGGCAACAGATGGTTTCCATTAGTGTAGAAGATGACGGAATAGGTATTCCAAAAGCGCAATTGGATTCAATTTTTAAAAAGTTTTTTAAGGTTTCTACCGAGGAACATCATTATACCAATCTCGGTGGTACGGGTATTGGATTAGCACTTGCCAAATCTTTGAGTGAAAAACACGGAGGTAAGCTTGAAGTGAGGAGTGAGGAAGGGGTGAGAACAACATTCACCGTTTTGATTCCATTTATGCAAAATGAAATTGCAATGGGCAACGATTTTGAAGAGGTGAGTGAAGATCCCGAAGGTAAACTAACTGTATTAGTGGTAGAAGATGATCCATCTTTGCTGGAATTTTTATCTAAAAGCTTTATTGCTGAGGGCTATCATACCATCAGATCGAAAAACGGAAAAGAAGCACTTAAACAGCTGGATCATCACCAGGTTGATCTGGTAATTTCTGATGTGATGATGCCGGTAATGGATGGCATCGAGCTATGCAAAATCATCAAAAATGATATTGATTATAGCCATTTACCGGTGGTTTTATTAACTGCCAAAACGAATACCGATGCAGAAATACAAGGTTTAGAAAGTGGGGCAGACGCTTATATCTCAAAACCTTTTAAATGGAAACAGCTTTCTTTAGTGATTAAAAACTTACTGGAACGGCAAGCGAATTTGAAACAACGATTTGCGCAAAGTCCGTTAGAAGGAACTGAAATTTTAATCAGTGGTAACCGGGATAAGAAATTCCTGGAGAAAATTACCCAGATTATCGAAGCAAGAATTTCAGATCCGCAACTTTCTGTGGAAGATTTAGGGAGGGAGGTTGGTTTAAGCCGATCGAGTTTATACAAAAAAATCAAAGCCAAAACCGGCCATGTACCCAATGAATTTGTGCGATTAATTAGATTAAAAACAGCTGCTAAATTATTGGTAGAGCAGGAGTATACGATTGCTGAAATTGGTTATATGGTGGGTTTCAATTCGCATTCCTATTTTAGCAAATGCTTTTTCACCCAATTTGAGTTAACGCCTACAGAATTTGCCGAAAAGTATAAAAAAGATATTCCAGTAGATTAATTTACTGGAATATCCTCCCTTAAAACAAATCATTAGATTTCGATTTGTAGCGTATAGCTTGCAGAAACGCCTAAATTTTCTTTAGAGGCTATTATCTATTTGTCTGGTTCCTGCTTTATAATACAACTCTGCTATCGTTTTCTGATAACTGGAAATCATACTTTCCTGCTTTATTTTCATATCGATTAACTTCGTTTCACGGCTGTTAATCAAGAACAGTGTACTTTCACCCAATGCAAATTTTTGGTTTTCACCGGTTACTAAAATCTGCTGATTTTCGATACTCTTTTGTTGTACTGCCAACTGTGCAGCGTAAGCTGAAAGATCGTTGTACGAAGTTAAGATGTTATTCCGGATTTCTCTTCCTGATTGCTGAAGCTCGTAGCTCAGTTCCTGCTGCTTAATTTTCACTTCTCTGAGTTTTCCTCTTTCAGATCTTAAAAAAAGTGGAAACGCAAATTCTAAACCCAGTTTATAGTTACTCCAATTAAAATCATAATAACCCGGGATATTACTGTTAAAATTTGTGCGGCTGGATATTAAATTACCGATCACATTTAGCTTTGGTTTGAGTAACTCTTGCCGGTAGCTTCTTTCAATTGCCAGTTGCGCTCCCTTGGTTCTTAATTTTACCAGATCCGGGTGCTGGTTAGCTGATTGACCTAACAAAGTATCTAATACCAGTGGATTTAAGCGATTTGGTATTGCTATGATGTTTTGTGGCAACGCGTCTGCCGGTAGTTCAAGTGGGTTTCCATCTTCGTTCCAAAGGTGATTTGATAATACCAAACGGGCATTCTGTAATTCAATAGCCGTTTTTTCTTTCTGGATCATTCTTTCCTGAACGGTAATATAAGCTTCAACTGAATCTATCGCGGGTTTATCCCCTAATACCGTTTGTGTGCTCAGCGCTTTAAAGCGTCGCTCAGCCAACTCAAGACCTTCTTCAATCAGTTCAAACTGCTTGTAAGCATAATACCAGTTCCAATAATCTTTGGCTACGCCATACCAAACACTGTTAATTTGCTTTAACTGATCTGCTTCAGCGTACTCCACCATAATTTTTGATTGCCTTAAAGTATTTCTTCGGGCATCGATGATTAATCCTTGGCCTAATGGAATACTTATTCCTACTGCAGATAAGCCTTGGTTATTTGTTCGGCTTTCAGGGTTTACGTACGTTCCAACATTGCGGTCATAGCCAACTTTTAAATCAGCACCAGCAAGCCAAAGTGGGATTTTCAGTTCGCTATCCCACTTATTGTAATATTCTGTGTTTCCAAATAACTTCCTGGCAAAACCGGCTTTTAAAGTAGGGTCGAAATAACCCAGCGATTGCAATACATTTGCCCTTGCCGCTTCACTTAAAAGTGCTGCCTGTTTTATAATCGGATGATATCTAAAAACAAGCATCTGCAAATCTTCAAGTGAAAAAACTCTGGCCGTATCGTAATTTTTTTTGATTACTGCATTCGGTTTTAGCTGAGCAGTGCTAAACTGGCTTATTAACATCATCCATATAAAGCAAATAGCAAAGCTTTTTAATTTTATATTCATGTTAAAATCATCTTTATTTTGCATCTGTCAAACTTTTAGAGGGTTCTTTCTCTAAACTTGGAGGAAAACCATTAAGTTGTCGCCAGATTTCATACCATAGCGGAACTGATCTAAGAATGATGCGGCCAAAAACCCCCGATCCTTGACGTAGCTGAGGTGGCCATGGTTCATCGTTCACCGGTACCGGGTTGGTTTGACTAATCAGTACACGATATTTTCCGTCAGAACTACTCACTTTATCAATAGAAAATATTTTTCCGGCAAAAGTACCTACTGCTACTGATGGCCATCCAGAAAACTGAACCGATGGCCAGCCTTCGAATTGTAAACGGACATTGCTTGTATCTAAAATCAATGGAACATCCATGGCACTCACATATAACTCTGCCGCCACCATTGGTGATTTTGGTTGTAAGGTGGCTACTGATTCTCCTTCTTTAATATTTTCGCCAATACCCGCTTTTAGTGTTTTTACTACAAATCCGCTTTGCGGCGCACGAACAACATATAAACTTCTCCTCACATTGATGTTAGAAATATCATTCCTTAGCTTAGCAATTTCCCCCTGTGCACTGGCCCGGCTAGAAATTGCCGAACTCATATCTGACTGTGCTTTCGCCAATGATTCCTGGTATTTTGCCCTGATGTTATCCAGTTCGATAATTGAATTCAATAAGTTTTGTCTCGAATTGCCTAACTTATTTTGCTGACTGATTACTTTGGCATTATCCTCCTGTAGTTTTAATCTTCTAGTCTCAATATCTGTTAATGAAAATAACCCGTTTTTATAACCAGCTTCATATCGTTCCAAACGAACTTTTGCTGTTTCATAGAATTTTTGTACCGCCAAAAGTTCTGCACTATCTATGCTTAAATAATTCCTGGCCTGGCGAACCTTGTTTTCTGCAGCTTTTATCTGGAAATTCAAACCATTACCCAAAGCATCAATCTGAGATCTAGTGGCATCCATTTTTTGTACGGCTGCGGTTTCACTACCTCGTTTAGCATCCAACTGTTCATTAAGTCGGGTGGGTAATTCCGGATCAAAATAAGATTGGCTGGTTTCTGAAATTACCAGGATGGTATCACCTTTTTTTACTTCTTGTCCTTCTCTTACTGCCCAATGTTCTATTCTGCCGCCAATTTGATTTTGAACAGTTTGCGGCCGATCTTCAGGACGCAATGCTGTAACAGTGCCACGTCCGGGTATCGTTTGCCTGTAAGGAAGAAACAGTAAAATGATAAAGAAAACTAACACAAACAGCGCTACTTTACCTAATCGCTTTGAGCCTTTAGCATCAATAATCCTGCTGTTGGCATGTGTAGAAAGCTCTTCCCAAGCTTTAATTTGAGCCAGATTGTTGCTAATTTTACCCATTAGTCAGGTCTCCTTCCTCTAACTCTAAATCGGTTACGACAGCTAATTTCTCACTTCCCGTAACCATATCAAATACCGTATTTAAGTTTGTCATCAGTTTTTCAATGGCATAACTAATTTGTACAATAATTACTTCTGCGGCAACGAACTGGCCAAAAGTCATTTGGCGCTCTACTACAAAATATGATCCCATTAACAAAAGCGCTCCCATTAAAATGGTACGTAATGCTACAGCGCTCATGAAAAAATTTCTCAATACCGTAAAATGGTCATTACGGGCCTGAATATAATTTGCCGTAATCTCATCGGTACGGTCTATGATTTCTTTTCTTTTAACTTTGCTTTCGCGATAAGTATCTAAATCTCCG
The DNA here is from genome assembly GCF_000258495.1 of Pedobacter agri PB92. Classification (GTDB taxonomy): domain Bacteria; phylum Bacteroidota; class Bacteroidia; order Sphingobacteriales; family Sphingobacteriaceae; genus Pedobacter; species Pedobacter agri. Next base: position 29,454 of record NZ_AJLG01000027.1, on the reverse strand, counting down.
GCAATTTCTTCCAGATAGGCCACCACTTCATACTTATAACTCGATTCTTCCATGCTCGTTTGCACCCCACGGCGATAGTATAAAACTAACACCAGGATAATCACCAGCAATACGAATGTTCCAAAAGCCATAAAAACAGGGTGATAGAATGAGAGCAAAATTACGCTGAAAAAGATTTGCACTCCAGCGGCAATAATATCAACCAATAATTTGGTTAAGCCCTTCTGTATGGTTAGGATATCGAAAAACCGATTGATCAGCTCTGAAGGATTTTCGCCTTCCAGAGCCTTCTTTTTAATACGTGGCAAGCGAAATGCGAATTCCAGTGCTGCCTTTGTAAAAATCTTTTGCTCTAAAAACTCAACCAAAGTTAACTGGCCGATTAATAAAATACCGCCTACAACAATACCTACCAATATCACGGCGATTAAGATATAAGTAGAGCTATACACCGCACCGTTAGATAGCAAATTAAATACGGCACTGGTTCCTAATGGTAATGATAGGCCGATTAATCCAATTAATAGGGCATATATATAAATGTAATTGATGGTTTTACGCTCCAGGTGAAGCATACGCACCAATCTTTGCCAGGGCGTTGGAGCGCCGACAATATGATGATTTTTCATTTGTGTATGATAATTTTTAAAAAGTTTGGGATGAAATTTCCTGGGATGAAATCTTTAGCTCACAAAATTAGTCAAAAAATATAATTAAGACTTAATTTATGTCAAAGCTGGTCCGTCCGGAGGCGGTGTGGGCACATTTTTTGGAGGGAAATTTCCGATCCGATCCCTATAGGCATTAACCCTAACAGGCAAATGATTTGTCCAAAGTGGATGCTCATGATCCATAATCGATGATTCGTATAGGAGCAACTTCTTTTTCGCGGTATCGAAGGATTCTTCTTCCTTATCCTTACTTTCCTCCGCACTTTTTTCGATAGAATAGGTAGAAGATGATGAAAAGGAGGAAATGGAAAAGGTGAAGAATTTAAGAATAAATATGCCCAATAGCAAGCAGCCAAATATGCTCTTCAAAGAATTTTTTCCTAATAACCTAATCATCGAGTTGCAAAGATATAATGGCAATCGATACGGTGAACTCATTTTACTCATTTTAAAGTCACTTTCTGGCAGATTTAGCAAAGATTAACCTAAATATTATATTATTATTAAAACGAAATTAGAAAAAGGTCGAACTTCATTAAAACTTATCATTACTTATTAAAGGCAATTCTATTTTAGACCTAATTCGGCTAAGTGTCTCAACCCTCATCCCAAGATAACTTGCTTGGAATTTTACGGGCAGGCGATCGATATAGTTGATGCCTTTCGATACAAACATGCTGTATCGATCTGCAGCATTTGGTATTCTTGCAAGGATAGCACTTTGAGATGCAGCATAATATTGAATAGCAAAAAGTTTTCGCCCTATAATATGCGCCTCAGGGAATTTAGCATACACGGTTTCAATTAAGGCATAGGGAATCCGGATTAAATGACAGTCTTCCAAAGCCTGCAAATACTCGGTAGAATAACTTTCTATTCCATCGGGATGTCTGATTGCGCCAATAATTTCATTCTCAAAACTAAAACGTGTGGTAATTTCTTTATTATTATTCCGAACGAAACCCCGAACCAATCCACTGGTGATAAAAAAAAGATATGCATTGTGATCCAATGGAGAAACAATGAATTTATTTTTTTTACAGTTATTGGGCAGCAATGGGTTCGATAATCGATCATTAATTCTTCTGAAATAGGACTTAAACTTTTAAAATAATTAAAAAGTGGTTCGATAAATGAATTTGGTTCGGAACTTAGCATATTAATTAGAAACGGCTTATATCTTATATTAGGTTTTTAATTTTATTTGTTGATTTACGTAATATTCCCAGAAGTGGTTTTTAACCTATTTGATAAAATTTAAGATAAATTACGGCGATTGTGGGATATTATTTCGGTATAAGTGATTCGACTATATTTTATCAAGAAAAAATTAGGTTGATGGCGCACAAACTCGGATATTTAATTTTCAATATTAGAATTTCAAGTAATAAAACCTTCTTGTAGATATGCGAAATTTCCTGTTGCTAGTGATCACAACATCTTTAATCATTTCCAATCTCCACGTTTTTGCGCAACATACTTCTGTTTATGATCAGGAATTAATTAGGTTGAAATCTGAAGCTAAAGAGAAATTATCCCGGCAGGTTGATCTATTTAATGCATACAGGAATCGCCCGGAATCCGACGGCCCATATCGTAAAGAAAATAATAAAGATTTTCTACTTAACAATGTTCCGTTTTTTGATTGCGACGATACGCTTCTATCAGAAGTTTATAACTATCGCTGGTGGATGATCAGCAAACATCTAAAGGAATATAATGATCCTTATGATCATAAAAAATATTGGGTGGTAACGGAGTTTTTTGGCGTAAAGCCCTGGGCATCGAGAAGCGGAGCAATTACTTGTCCGGCAGGGCACCAGTTTTACGATGTGCGCTGGCTAAGGGATAATCAGTATTTGAAATCCTATACCGACTATTTTATCAGTGGTTCAGCTTCTAAATTAAATCAGCGGGAAAATGCAAATTTTTTAACTTACTTGAGCAGGCCGGAGAGTCACCACTTTTCGAGCTGGATGATTAACGGCGTTGATGCTTTCCTAAAAATTCATCCTGATAAAACATGGCTAAGAGAGAAACTACCTGATTTAGAACGTCATCAACAGGTTTGGGATAGTTTATTCACGGTGAAAAATAAAAACTCACCTACTTCTGGAATGTATAAAATTCTTGATTTGTATAATGGAATGGAATTTAGTCTTTCTGCAGTAATGGGATTGATTAAAAGTGAAAGCCCATACAGCATTTACACAAATAAGTCATGGCGGAACTATTATTTGGGTTGGGAAACTACTGGTAGAGCCGCTCAATCATTACAGGCAAAGCAATATCCTAAAGCGTTTCGCAGCGGCTATCCTGATTTTTATATGGTCAGGCCATCGGTAAACAGTTATGTTTATGGCAATCTGAAATCGTTAGCTGATCTCTATCGGCAGGACGCTTTTAACTTTAAAGAAGAACATTCGGCAACAAAAGCAGCACTTTATCAGAAAAATGCTACGAACCTTCAAGAAAAGGTATTAACCGTGTTATGGAACGATGATGATAAATTTTTTAATTCGCTAACTGCCGGAGATAACGAATTCGGTGTAAAAGATTTCCAGTCAAATGTTCGTGAGTCTGTTGGTTATTCGCCATGGTATTTTAAACTGATTCCGTTAAAACATTACCGGAAGTTTGGCGAATCATGGAATATGTTTTCTTCCGCAAAAGGTTTTTATCATACCAAAGGAATGACTACTGCAGAACGTCAACATCCGTTTTACAACGAACAGGCCTATGCGTGGAATGGCAGGGGCTGGCCATATGAAAATTCAGTGGTTTATAAAGGTTATGCAAATTATCTCCGTGACTACAAAAAGAATGCTTCATTAGGTGAGAAACAATTGCTGATAGATTATGTAATGAAGCTTGCAAGAATGCATGGCTCGAAAGAAAAAAATATCGGTGAATGGTACATTCCCAGCAATGGAGAATCTTTTGGTGGAGAAAAGGATTATTTTCATTCTAGTTTTCCAGACATCATTATTGAAGATCTTCTTGGCTTCAAGGCTTCACACGCAGATGAGTTTGCTATCAAACCGCTGCTTTATGATGATCTTTGGAGCTATTTCTATCTGGGGAATATTAGATACCATAACCATGATATCGATATTGTTTGGAAAAAAGATTGGGATCCTGATAAGCCTGGAAATCAAAGTAAAATATGCGTTTGGGTTGATGGGAAGTTGAGGGATTCAAAAACATCACTAGCTGAAAAAATGAAAATTAAGCTTTAGCCCGCAGAGAATGGAACATAAAAAAAACCCTCCAGTTTTACTGAAGGGTTTGTGGGCCCAGCTGGGCTCGAACCAGCGACCAAAAGATTATGAGTTGCACTAACCAACTGAGCTATAGGCCTCTGAGACGCTTTTTTCGATGATTCTTATCCATGAATCATTAAAAAATGCGCCAAAATGCAACTACAAGAAGTAAGGATTGTAACATCCAATGACATAACAACAAGGAGTTATGTAACGTTCTATTGGAACGGAAAACGTGTAAGAGAATACAACGGAAACAATATTAACTCACCAATCAAACCCAACCTAGCAAAGACAATTAAAGAAAGAAACAGGCTCTTAAAGCAACTTGAGTTTGAGATACTGAAAGCCGTAGAGAGTGGCAACTACCCGTATGATGCCAAACCTAAATCAAACCATCTACCATCAGCGGACAATGTTGATACCTCAACTGGCTATCTTCTTGATTGGGCTTTAGATGTTAAACTGAATTCTGACGTCAGTCACTACTACAGGAAAAACCTGAAAGGCATTCATCGACACTTCAAAGCATTTCTCACAAAGGAGGAACTCGAGAGTGATATCACCCTTATAAAACGTACGAGGGTTGAAGAGTTTCTACAGCGATACAACTCATCAGGAATGTATTACATGGATCGAAGACGTGATTTAGGTGTATTGTTTTCACTGATCAGCAGAGAGCTAGAAAAGCCCCTTCAGGCGGTTCGCGAAACCAGTACAATGAAGAAAAAAGCTAAGCTTCATAAGATCTATGAACACGAAAAGATGAAGTTGATCGTCAACTACCTCAAAAACAATCATGAAAACCTACACATCTGCGCCCTTTTATGCTATGGGTGTTTCCTCAGACCTCATCAAGAGATACGAAACCTAAAGGGAAAGCACTTCAAAAGGGATTGCACTGAGATACATCTTTCAGGTGATGAAAATAAAAGCGGGCGTGTCCGAGCAGTTCATATCCCTGAATACATCAGAGCGGTTATTTATGATAGGGTATCATTACTTGGTGATGAAGACAACCTATTCACCATGAAAACAAGAGTGTTTAACCTAGCCTACTTCAACACACAATGGAAACGTGTATGGGTAAAGATGTTTGAATTGGGTTTGATTGAGAAGAATCAAACCTTATATTCCTTTAGACATACTGGTGCGGTAACAGTATATAGGAATGTTAAAGACGTTAGTGTTGTTCAAAAATTACTAGGTCATTCAGATATGATTGTAACACTAACTTACTTGAGATCACTCGGTGAGATGAATCACAATGATTTGAAACACTTACTACCAACATTATAGTTGGTGTTCTAATACTTATTAAATACTTTTAGTGGCGGAGCAAAACCCTCCGCCATTAGTATGTTCTCAACTACGTTGCTTCCAGACTTTAGAAAGTTAAGTGACTACTTTAATAATCTACAGGAACACCATATACTTGAAGTAGAAAAACTTGGTGGCGTTCCAGTTCATTTGGAGTATTACAATGAACAAATGTTTAGGGAGCTCGAAGTAAACCTAAACAAGCTTCTAAATCATTACAATTTGCAGCATCATTTTAAAGAGATGCTGTATTTGATCCTATCCAAAAGCGAAGAGATTGGTAAACAATGGACAGCTTACAAGCAGAAATATAATGACGATATAATGCTCAAGGAGATTGCTACTTTCTTACTTGGCATCTCGAGAATAAAGCCAAATGAAACGTTACAGCTTAACATCAAACCATCACTAAGTGAGACCATTAAATTGAAGAACAGCGACGTAACTAAATGGGTTACTGATGTAATGTATAAAGCAGTTGAAAACCAAGACTTCCCATTAAGTCTGTTCGGCACACAAATATATACCTTATTTGACGATGGTTTTGGCGGCAACTTGTCGCCTGCAAAGATGAAGCAGGCAAGCGAACTAAAACCCGATAATCCAAGGCATAAACTGCTCCCTATGATGGCCAACATGTGTTTCTATTTGCAATCGTACCTTATAAACCAGACACACTTAACACTTCAGCCCAATACCTCCCTCTCAGATGTGCAAGCAAACTTCTTCTTTGATTTGCTTAGTATGTTGCAATACATTGAACCAGAATTAATCAACTCAGAACCTAAGGACTACATCTATTCATTGCTAGCTAATTTCAAAAAGTAAACCATTGACTGACAGGGCTATATAATAATGTAAAAACAGCCTAGACCTATTGCCTTATAGGATTCACCACTGTTGCACCTTTGTATTGTAATTCAACAATGTAGTTGAATTTGAACAATAAGAAACAATGGTAAAGAACCAGTTTGAGATCAACCAAAAACAGCGTGAGTACGACTTACTGAAACCTGTTAACATGACTAACCTTGCACCAAGACAGGGTTACTATTTAATAATGAATGTTTCCAAGCAAGTGCTTGCCGGAGTCGAGTGCAGGATTGCAAGGTGCTTGTGGAAACAACATCAAAGTGAAAACTTTGATTTGGACTTCCATGTTACCATTCAACTACGATCACTTGAAGGTAAACACTCCAAAGGCCCTAAGCACAAACTGCAAACCAACCTATTAAAAAGCACTATTCATGTAATGGATGCTAAAGTTACTGTGATAAACAACGAGAGAGTTTTCTACGTTGCATGGGACTTGCTTAACGACCTAACTTCATTTCCATCTGGAACAATTGAAGAAACTGAAACAGATTTAGAGTTAGCAGAAGCAGTCGCCTTAAGTACTGATATTGATATCCAACTCACGGAAGCAATCAATAGCCAAATTGATATCAATGACGAGGTGATGCAAGCAATACTTCGACAGGAGGATAATGCTTTTGAAGAATACGAATCAACAAACGAGTTAATATTGGCACTTCAAGCACAAAACCTACCAAATCAAAAGTAACCTTAAACATAACAAACAGATAAGATAATGATACATCCTTTCAAAGATTACGACTATACTATTAATACTACAGCTATGAGATTCTCTGATGAACCTATGCTAAATCCTATCCCGGCCAATGTTATAATCAACAAAGTCATTACTGGGTGGGGAGCTACCTATGCAGAGATTAAGGCTAAGCGACATAGCATCATTCTCCTACCGCATAAAAGTCAGATTGCCAACAAGCATTTAAAGCATTACGAAGAAGATTTTACTCAGGAGGTTACTGAAGCTGTAACTGTAGAGAAATTGAAGAAGTATATTAAGTCACACAAGTCCAAATACATGAAGTTCCTGTCAACACCCGAAGGACTTGGAAAGGTCATTAAAGCCCTTAAAGATTGCGACTATGATGTATTTAATCAGGTATTCGTACTTTGTGATGAGAGTCACAAAGTAACCACGGATGTTGGATACAGAGTTAATATATCAAGCTTTGCAGACAACTTCTTCCAATTTAAAAACAAAGCTATGATTTCTGCTACACCCTTTAGACCTTCGCATCCTAAACTCACTGAACAAGGTTTTCAGATGATCAAAGTGGATCACATCCGAGACATTAAAAAGCAAATCAAACTGAAGTGTGTTAACAACCTAGGTGCTGCATTTAAAGAGTATATAGAGCAGTATGATGGTGAAATGTTGTTTGTTTTCTTCAATTCATTGAACGGTATAAAGGCTCTCATTGATAACAACAATTTGATAGAGGAGTGTAACATCTACTGTTCCGAAGATGGAGTCAAGGATTTCAAACTGAAGGGTGTGTCCAATGCCTATTCAAAGATAGACACTACCAATCTAGCAAAAATCAACTTCTTAACAAGCAGCTTCTACAACGGACTTGATATTGAAGGTTTTGAGCAAATGCCTGATGTATTGCTTCTGACTGACCTAAGCGTTGCTGATCATACAATGCTTGATCCAAATACTGATGTTTATCAGATACTTGGTAGGTTTAGGCAACCAAAAGACAGCAAAGAAACTAAAGATAGACTTCGGACTGCTACTCATATCTTGAATAACAAACGAAACGCAGTAGTGAAGTTGGAAGATAATGCATTATCGGCTCTAGGGTACTCCTACATGGGTTATAAAGCATTGAATGATTTACAGCAAACGGTAACGAACCAAGTAGCAATTGACATATATGAAGAAGGCAAGAAGCGACTTCTTCCATACGCAAACCTTTTAAACACAAGAGAGGAACTTGACCCATTCAAGCTCGACAATTACTTATACAGTTGGAGATTGAAGCAGTGTTATGGTCATCCAATTGCCCTCCCGCTAGCATATGAGTTTTCAGGTTTGTTTGATGTTCAAGAGGAACATAAAGAGTATCTACCTGAAGAGTTTGAAACCATTTCGAAGACTATGAATCGTTATTCGACTACTAACATAAAGTGGTGCTGTGCGCAAATCATCTCAAACCATTTTGTAAGTGACGAAGATGGTAGGAATAACATTAGGAAGGAGCTTAAAGCAAGATTCCCTTTGATATTCGAAGCTGAAGAGAAGTTATCCATGGTAACAATACAGGAACTAGGCTATAAGAAATCTGCAATCGAGAGAGCTTTGCTAAAGTATAACATTGAACATGGTCTTGTCCATCATGGTTTGGTGGATGCAGTTGGTAGATTATTCAAGGTTGGCATTAGTTACCCTACTGCGGAAGTCAAAGTCAAACTACAAAAAGTGTATGATGAGTTTGGAATAAAGAAAACAGCCAAGTCCACAGACATAGAGACCTATTTCAGGATAGAGCCATTTACTGGCCATGTTGAACTTAAGAAGAAAGAGCTAGCAAGTTTGGATGATTCAACACATGATAAAAGTATATTTACGGATGCAGATGGAACTAAAAAGCGTTCTGTTAGAATGTACCGCATCATGGAGCGCAAACTAAAGCGATCCAGCATCAACTCGACGAGAGAACAACCTTACCTGAAAAGCTAATGAAGTTGAGTAGGCTTGCACAATTTATTGGGTGAAGGGTTTTATTACACCCCCAACTTGAAAAATGTGCAAGTCCTTTATGCAACAAGTAGAAATGGTGAAAAAATGCCTTTGACATTCATTTTGCTACTATCCCATATCCATTTTACTTCGTTACTCAGGGTATATTTGTCTCCATACGACCACCTTCTCTTTGACTGTTTGGTCTTTGTAACGTAACCAAGGTCGACCAGTGACTGGAATCTTTGATAAACAATTTTAGTTGACACCCCCAATTCGGATGCAATTCGATTTAAAGTATAGAATGGTCTTATAGTGCCCTCATAAAAGAACTGCTGTATAACTAAAAGCATTGCCTTATCATACAAATTAATGTCAATATCAAATATCTCGTAGGGTATGGCATTGAATGTATCATACCGCTTAAATGTGTACTCATTGACAGGAAGTCGATCTCTCACTACACGCTTTCTATTTTTCCTTATATTAATAAGTCCGGATCGTTCCAGTCGTTTTATTGAGGCTACTATAAAGTTTCTGGAACAGGTAGCCCTTTCTGCAATTGATTCATAAGAGGGGAAGCACCCTTCCTCACCGTTAAATGATTTTAATGCTGTGTAAGTGAGTATATCAACATATCTTATTTTTAGCTCATTAAGCTTTGTTATTCTGGGTAAGGCCACGAACTGGCCAGCTACATAATTCATTGTTCATTATCATTTGACTATACTGATCTCGATCCTAGATAAAGGATGTAATGGTGGTTGATCTCCTGTAAGTCTGATGAACAGCTGACACATAAAGATACGAAAAGTACAGCATAAATGGAAGCGAAAAGTGACCTCACAGGTACTGGAACTAAGGTTATTTATATAGTATTATAGTTATAGTACTCGTCAAGTAAGGTGTTTTGAAAAAAGTGACCTATGGAGTACTACTAATGAAAGTTCTCAGCGTATCAAAGTAATAATGTAAAACCAGTTACAGGAAATTAGCCCCCCATAGAATCTTTCGTGTGCTTTGCTCTATAAGTCAGTCGGATAGTCACCTTATTATCTTGCTTTTAAAAGGTTGCAAGTTACGTCTATTATCCTTAATAACAGTGCCTTTAAATCGAAATCAAATGTATTCTATTCATGCGCAGGTAGTTCCGAATACATCCCCCTCATGGTTCTCGATGTGAAGTGAAAGAGATAAGAACGAAGCTATAGCCACATAAAAGACTCGATTTACAAAAAGTAGTCATCAAGAAATGAAACCTGACAACAAAGAAAATGAAACGATTTGAAGCGGCTAACTTACAAAATCAGATAGAAAATAACCCGCCTAGACCAGTGCTAAAGAATTATAAGCTGGCTAGAAGAGCATTACCACTACAGAAGTCACTCAACGAGGGCATTGAATATCTATACCATGATTTGTTAAAGCGGTTTAAAGAGATGTACAGTAGTCTCCCTGATCCACTTGATCGAACCATTGTAGAAATTAATGGTAAGGTGGATCCGTACGATCCTGATGGCTTATTTACATTCTACACACCACACTTTTATTACCATGTTCGGTGTAACTACCTCGAAAAATACGAAGTGTTGTACCAGTTCCACAACTGTCCATTTGAAGCAGAGATACGTAAGTGGTTTAAAAGGTCACTTCACACATCCTTCGCATTTGAAAGTGACAGGATTAAGGATTTTCCAAGTTTCTACAAAGAGGTACTAGCTTTCCAACCAAAGGAAAGAATTTCTGTACTTGACTATGTTGCACCATAAAGCGCAATACCTTTTAAAACAGACACATCAAACCCATTCTTACCAAAACAATTTACAGGCACTCTTAACAGGGTGCCTTTTCTTTTTACCCACTTTTTAATTCTTACAACATGAAGACACCAACCAAAGCCAAGCCAGGCAAAACACAGTACGTTGCCATCACAACTGATGTGCAAGAGGTAAATCAACAAGTAGAGAAGGCTTACACGTTAATGGTCAATGCAGCAACAGAGCTACTTAAACGTTTTGATGTTGCCAAATTTAGAACCTATGCTTTAATGGATCATACCAAGAACGAGCAGAACACAAACTTGGTAAAGGAGTTCATTTGTTACCATTGGAATATTACATTATCTCTCTCGCCAAAAAATGGAGCCTTCTATATCTTTATAGACCTCGGCGAAGAAGCTTTACAAAAGTTTGGCAGTGCCTTAACCAACAACTTACTTCGAGAGTGCTACCAACTTACGCAATCAAATGACAATACCATTGGCATCGAATACGCACTCCGAATAAACTATCTACCTGCTGAAAGCTTGCATAACTTCTACTATCGCAGGATTGTAGAGGGGGAAACTGGTTATGTAAGCATTGCAACAGTCGAGAAGGAAGCTGCGTAAAAAATTAGGTGCAGCAATGCACCTACATTCATTTCTCTTTACTAGATTTGAGGAATGAAATAAAAAAAGTAGCAACTACATATTAAGATATAAGCGTTTAGCTTCAGTTCTTGTATTGGAAGACCTAGGAAATCAATCAATCGTAACAAGGACAGAGTTAGCCAAATGCCCACGCCATAAGCGTTGGGCTGGCTATTCTGTTTACGATGACCTTCCTAGGGGTTTCCAGTAGCGGAATAAGTTCAGTCCCAACGCTTATTGCATTTAACGTCAAACTAGGGGACAGTTTGAGTTTCTCTTATATCTATATGCTTAAAAGGTATCTCTCAATTTGCGCACTACTATTGTGTAGTTACGCTGTTCATTCTCAAGTGGTCTATGTACCTAATCCAATTCCATCGAGCAACGGTTATCCTAACCAACAACAACAGTCAGATCAGGAAGCGCAGATTTTAACAGCCTACTCGGTAAATCCAACAAACCAAGCTGTATTAAAGTATAGGATTAAGGTAGTGACATCGAACCGAGTGAGCAAGATCGTGAGCTACAAACCAATAAGCTCTGAATACTGGTCTAATCTAGCACTACCAATAACTGCAACTCGTATATCAACGTATGATCCTTTTGCAGATCAGTTTGAGTACAAAGTTTATCTAACCCCACTATTAACTAATATCTACTTCTAAGCTGATGAAAAGATTACTAACTCTGTTATTGGTTGGAGTATCAATATCAGCCTTTAGCCAAAGCTTTAGCTATAACAAACGTATAAATGATATATGGGGCGATTGGGAAAAGCCACCTTATGGCATGTTCGTCTATAAACTGATTGGAACTACAGATCTCTATAACGAGTTCATAATTTACGGAGTCAATGACCATCCATCGAAATACATCTTAAAGGTTACTATGTTTGGGCAAGTGGTTGAAACCGATAAAAAGAAAAGGAAGGAAGCAATCAAGTCTGGGAAGTGGTACGAATATCCAGCCATGGTTGAGTATTATACAGCTAATATGTCTGACCGTTTCAAGGATATTATAGGTAAATGGCCGTTAGATGGATATAACACTGATTTTGAGAAGCATTATGTTCCAGCAACAGTAACAATACCACCTTATAAAGACAAACCAGTTAACTATAATATATGGTTCGAAGATTTAGGTTTAGCTATACAAATGAAATAATAGCCGATTCTACTGAAACGGTTAAAGTCAAGATCACATTTAAACAGCACTTCATATGGATATAGTAATTATAACAATGGCTACACTAACTAGCTTAATCCTAATATATAAATTAGTAAAGCACAGGAAGAAAGAAGTAGTGTTTGATCCAAATGCCCTTTATACAGTGCTCAACCCTGACATTCGATTACGCATTTCAAATGCAGAAAAAATTGGTTACGACCCAAATATCTTGAACGATATTGAAGTCTCCTATCGTCAGTTAAAACAAGTTGATCAGCATTTGGCCACAAACTATAAGGACCTAATGCATCTACAATTACATTTGGATAGCGGTAAGTCTCTCGGCGACTTTGATATTAGTGAAGAGCTATATAAAGAACTTATACTTGAAGTTGATTATTTTTTTATGGCTAGACTAGCAGCACCATCACCAAACGATGACGCAATCTATTATCTACCAAAGAGTTTGGAAGATGATATGATTGGTTATCACTAAACTAGTTGCGATCATGTACATCCTAATTCCCTCCCTCTCTCATTTAGTGGCTTACAGCGTAAATGACAATACAATTAGAGCCATAGCAATATGGCTCTTTTTTATTATACTTGGTAATCAATATGGCACATAACATTCAGCAAATAGATTACACTCAACTCCATCTTGTAGATAAGCCTGACGTAGTTTACAAGTATCGTTCCTGGAATGGTGGTAGCACCAATAGCGATAGAACCCTCACTCACAATGAACTTTACTTATCTGCACCATCTGACTTTGACGATCCACTTGATTGTAAGATACCTGAGCGTTATGATCTAATGAACGATGAAGAAAAGAGAAAATGGATAAGAAGAGTTTTGAAGAACAACCACCCAAACTTCAACGACATTGCTATTGAGAGGGATGTGGAACACTACCACAAACGTACTTTTAATGATGATGCTAAGATGGAAGAGTTTGCTAAGTATGAGTGGGAAAGCTATAATGAAAAGAGTGGCATACTCAGTTTGTGTAAGGACGTAAATAATTTACAAATGTGGGAATGCTATGGAGATCACCACAAAGGTATTTGCTATGGCTTCCATACAGATACTCTAATTGAGAGTTGTGAAATTGGAATGGGTGGCGATGTAATATACGATAATGAACTCCCAATAATTCACCCGTTACAAGATATTATAGTTAAAGCCGCATTACGTGTGATGTATAAACTAACCAAATGGGAGTTTGAGGATGAGTATCGACTTCGTACTTTTCACGAAAGTAATGCGATAGCTGCTAACAGGAAAAAATACTATCCCCCTGAATCTCTCGTTGAAGTCACGATCGGCAAGAACTTTGATGCACAACAAGAAGAACAGATAAAGCAAGAACTTAGAAATAAAGGTTCTATAGCTGTCCTATATCGTAGTGTGGAGAATAATGATATTCTAACAAGGCAACAAATCGCTTATTAATCTCATATCCTACACCTAGCCTTTCCTCAAAAGTGGTGGCATAAGCGAGGAAAGGCTCGGTCTAGTCATTGATTTTGTGGAAGACAGCATGTGTAGTGCTTGCTTTATAAGGTTCTGCGTTCACCTTTCAGCTTGTGGCACTTAGTATCAGACAGTGCTCTAAGGTAGGTAGATAGGTATTCGGTGAGGTTAATGCCACTTAAAACACACGCCAGTCACTTCGTTTGTGTCATGGTTTTAATTTTGGCAAAGCAGTCACCTCATGAATGCTGTCTCTGTTCTTATCTAGGATTTGCTTCGCTTCATCCTGGATAAGCCCACACGCATTCCACTTTTCAGCTCACCTGCGTAATCGAAAATGCTGCGCTACGCTTGTGTTAAAACATAGATCGGATCCCGTTGCTGTGCAACTCCTAATCCTCACACATTTTCTCAGTTCGCAAGCGGTGAGCAACTATAAACGCTATATTTGGTTCTAATGAGATCAGCAATAGTAAACGCGTTAATATCAATTTTGGCCCTGTTCTTAATAGCATTGGCTTTTTACTGTTTATCAAAGGCATGGACAGTTACTAATGGAAAAGCAACATTGTGTTTAATTAGTGGTTTTATAGCTGGCGGAACTGGAGTCGGTCTGTTTATTTATCTAATAACAACAGCTAAGGACTAAGGCATAAACATATCACTGCGCTTCTGTGAAGCTTTACTGCAGTGACCTTCTCTCTATTCGCACGTTAGGTTCGTAGGTGTTGTTTTAATGGTATTGTATACTTAAATTTGATTATCTAAATAAACCTAAATGACAAATACAAGATCTCTACAGCTCGAGCTAAGCAATAACCACAGTTCTATTAAAAGTCTAACGATACACTACCCTGATGATACCGTTATAGGATTCGTCTCAAAGCTTACAGCAATCCCTTTCAAGGTTGTGTTAACCAAGAGTGTTGTGCCACGTGGCGATAATTCAGTTCATTATATAGATTTTGATAAAGCTACTGGTGTTAGCGTTCTATATCATGATGGAAGTTCAAAAGAGTTTAATTAACATTTGGATGATAGATGTATTCACTGAAGAAATAGAAGTTAATATCAAGAAAGGGATCGCAAATCTATATTGGTTTCTTGGTGACCTAGAAAAAGCGTGGCTAAGAGCAGGTGTTGACGGTAATATTGTAAATAAGTTGTTTAATTCGAGAACTCCTGAAGGCGCAAAGTTGACTAAGAGGCAATTAATGGATTTGCTTTACAAAGATTCAAGAGCGATGGATTTTAACCGTAGGCTAGAGATCTCAAGGAACTTTGTAAGGTTTTTAGTTGAACATACAAACTTTGTCCCCCAAAGCGAGAACCACAAGATCGGTGTCGCGGAAACGTGTTCTCTAAAACTTAAGGCTATCTTAGAAGAGCAAAAAAAACAAGTAGAATATAACCAGCGCATTAAAACAAGAGTAAAGCAATCAAAGGAACTGGATTATTCTAGTGAACTTTTACGAGTAAGGGATTTGTTCATGTTGGCCGAAGGACTAGAGGGGGCTGAGAGAGGGTATAGATTTGAAGAGGTGTTTGTAGAACTCATGAGAATTAGTGGCATTCCCGTAGTAGAGCCCTTCAAAATTGTCGGAGAACAGATCGATGGTGCGATTAAGTATGGCGGTCATTTTTACCTTTTAGAGCTAAAGTGGACAAAGAAGAAATCAGCACATAAGGAAATTTCTAGTCTCTACATGAAGGTGGAAGGTAAGTTAGATGCCAGAGGGATTTTTGTTTCGATGAACGGATATTCAAATGAGATTTTACAATCACTACCAAGGGGAAAGACGTTAAAGACATTGCTGTTCGACGGTATGCATGTGTCAAATGTAATCTTTGGACGATATACGTTCTCTGAATTGCTAGAACATGCAATAAGTCAAGCATCATTAAAAGGAGAGATTTACAGCAACCATGAGTTAGTTTCCTGATGACACTTTCAGAATATTCAATAACTCATCTTGGGAAAGCTATTTGCGGCGATGTGGACTATATGCCTTATCAAACTGGGCCAATGCTTGTTACATTCTTTAATAAGTACGGTTATAATGAGGTTTATGGTCAAGAGCCATTTCCATCAAGATGGAAATATACTGAAGATAAGTGTAGGGAGTTGAATGGAACGCCGCTGATCAAGCAAGCTATAGAAGATTCAATAGATCCAAGACGGTTTCTTAAGCTACCTATCACAGTTGAAAATGCTGTTGCAGAGTTAAATGAAATTCTAAACTTTGATAAACTTGCGATAACAAAGGTTAATGAATACTATAAACTTATAAGTATAGGAGGATTGATTGTGGAGCCTTCGACAGCTGTTGCTATCGGGCATGATTTTGTGTCTGAGCAGATAGAAAAGTGTAAAACAAAATTGACACAGGAAGATTATAACGGAGCAATCACTAATGCTCGGTCATTGCTGGAAGCCATATTCATAGATATAATTGAAAGGTATCAAAGCATACCTTTCAAAAGTGATGGCGACCTCGACAACCTTTGGCGTGCAACTAAGAAAGTAATGAACCTACAGCTTAATAAAGATACTATGCCTGATTTTGTGATTCAAATCTTATCCGGCATTGATACTTCACTTAAAGGTCTCGCAGCTCTTAGCAATAAAGCAGGTGATAGGCATGCAACTAAATTCAAAGCTCGTAAACATCACGCAAAGCTAGCCGTGAATTTGGCAATGACTATTGCTGACTTCATTCTTGAGAGTTGGGATTTCTTAAATGAAGCTAAAACTGTCAAAGGAGAAAAGGCATCATGATGGAAGACTCTTTCAAAACGAATTACAAAAGACACGATTATAGAATAGAAAGTCTTGATCATATTATAAGGGGGCTATGGGAGGCAATTCAATTATTAGAGGATAGGGTTAAACTCAAAGGTTGGTATGATGGCTTATGGTTCAGGGAAGACTCAGAACCAATCTTCGGCTTAGCTTTCATTGCGCTACAGAATTATATCAATGCAAGTATCATAGACAGATTCGATTCTATAGATGGTAAAGAGAAAATCTACAAGCTTGGAAATAAGATTGGGGACTCTGGAAGATCGAACATAGAGCTTATCATCGCACTTGCTAACTATACAAAACATAAAGATTGGGGAGAACCCCATAAAGGAACACGGGAAATACTTTCAGATGTTGGGCTAAAGTGTGATATTGACGTTGATATCCTTGAAGCTCCTATTTTTGAGGGCGTAGAATTGCTAAGTCACACATGGGATCTTCTTGAGGTCACGGAGTCAGTAAAAGCTTGGAGAGAAATGCTTTGGACTCATCAGTCGTTGTAGGATTAAATAATAAAATATGTTATGATGACAGGAAAGAACTTGAGCTGTTAAGGGCTATAAACAAATCACTAACAGCTATCAATGCCAGACAAGAAACACAGGAGTTATCTGCTGAATCAAACAAATTGTTTGATAGATCAGATGCTAGAGTAGAGAATGCAACTAATCAAATACAAAACACGTTTGATCGCATACATGATAAAGTATTCACTTCAATAACGGATTAATTGCTGCGTACCTATTACTAGGCTCTTACCCAAGTGAACAACCTATTCTATCTTTATGGACAACCATATTTCCTGTGCTGGTAATGGCGCTTATGATTTATGTTGATGTTCGGCAAATGGGAATTCATCGGTTTGCATCAAATGAACAGCAATGGACCAATGAAGAGCGTGATAGTTACGGTGGCAAAATTACAAAACAGACCCGTTTGTCACTATTGAGCATGTTGTTTTCCATCTTGTGCTTGGCATATCTAATAGTCAAACTTGGGCAAGCCTAGTTAGCAAATTTTAATAAACAGCATGAACAATAAAGCTAAGAAGCAGATAATAAACACTATCATTGACATAGTAGGTATTGGAGCAATGGAGTTTGGATTCGATGGGTTCTTTAAAACACAGCAGATAGATCACAGCCTTACTAGAGAGGAATTGGAATTAATGTTGGATAACAACCAATCATGGACTGCATATCAATTCTATGAATACACGCTGCTTCCATTGATAAGTAGAAACCCAACGAAACATCAGTCGCTTCGATGGATTTACTCTACACTTGCAAATTCGTGTATAGATGATGTCATGAAGAGGAATTACTTCGAGAAGAGCTTTAAGGAGATGATGCTCTCTAAAATAGATAACATTAGCAACGTAGATTATACAGGTGAGTTTTATGCTATCGTTTTAACACGAGATAGCTGTTGCACCCAATGTGGCCATTATAGTGAGAATGATATCTACGCCATTGACACTATTCTAAATGACTTACCTCCTTTGATAAGAAACTGTGAGCACAAGCACTCTTGCCATGCGTCAGTTTCAGTAATGACCGAAAATAGATATAATGCTTCAAGAAACGAGGACGATAGCAGTTGTAACCGAAAGACAGATATTGACACCTTCCCTCAGGAGTTGATGAAACGTGTCCTGGTAGGAAACGAGTTAACACAATTTCTACTTTGAAGAAGCCTAACAATGATTTAGACATGCTACTACCGCTGAATAGTGATGATGATGTTTAGTGCATAGCTCGCACTTTTTCTAATCATATCTATTTTATTAACCCCCTTAATATAAAAATGTGCGCACCCGCTTGTAGTTTGAAAGAGTAGTTTTAGCTCTATTTGCAATTGATGTTATGACATACTATCTTAGATGTTATGCTAAAAAGACTACTCAATCTACTTGCCCCTAAGACAACGCAACAACATCCTTTATCACATTATGATACAAGTGGTGTAGAACAAAGTTCAATTCAAATATCCCATCCTACAATTTCAAAACCGTTATTAACTGATGAAGACATTCATCTCTTCTTACAAGACGAAATTAATTATAGGTTGGATGGTACTAAAGAGATTTACACTGGCAGACTAGATCCTTTATTGAAAGATGCCGCACTGCTCACAGTAACCCATCAACAAGGTTCAACATCTTTAATACAGCGTAAATTGAAGTTAGGTTATAATAGAGCAGGTGCAATCATAGACCAATTAGAAGCTTTAGGGATCATAGGGCCATTCAAGGGTTCAAAAGCTAGGGAAGTATTATTATATGACGAAAGCCAAATTGATATGGTTATCAGTGGGAAACATGGCATTAAGACTGAGAAAAGAAAGTTCTTTGATGAACATATCTTACCAAGCAAATTAGATCTGATTGAACATGAGGTTAATCAAGTGATCCGATTAAGAGAGCAGGCTCAAATTCAACAAGTGAAGGCTCAGATAAGGGAAGAATTATTGGTTAAAGAGAATCAAAAGAAAGAGCAAAGAAGGCTAGAGGAGCTTAGACAACAAGTATTTAATGAAATGCTAATAAATGGGGAAATTGAAGCTCAGTCTTTACCACTGGTTCGGGAACCAATACCTCAAGCTGTTAAAGATATGGTTTGGAACAGAGATGGAGGAAGATGTGTAATATGCGCATCAAAGGAAAAACTTGAGTTCGATCATATCATACCATTCTCTAAGGGTGGCTCTAACACGTATCGCAACATTCAGTTGCTTTGTGAAGGTTGTAATAGGACTAAGTCAGCAAGGATTGGCTAGCAACTAAAATGGCGTATCTATGAATCAACATATTAAATAAATGTTAAGAACATATGTAATAATCAGTTAGGAGCATGGCAAATCTATTTAATTTAGATGACGATAAACGTGTTGTTTACAAGAATGAACTTTACTCAGTGAGAGACAATGGTATGGTTTACCGCCACCCGAAGGCGGGAGGAAGAACACGTAAGTATGATAACCAATGGACTTATGGAAACGTAAATATCAACAATGGTTATCTGGAGATTGCATCTGCTACAATCCATCGAATAGTTGCAACCGCATTTCATGGAGAGGCGCCCACTAGAGAGCATGTGGTAGACCATATAGATACCAATAGACAGAACAATAGACCTGAAAATCTCAGATGGGTTACTAGACTAGAAAACATTTTGCTCAATCCCATAACATGCAGTCGTATTGCTACTATATGTGGAAGTGTTGAAGCATTTCTTTCGGATCCTGCAAAGTTTCGTGATGTCTTTCCAGATCCTAGATTTGATTGGATGTGTACCGTAAGTAAAGAGGAAGCTGAAGCTAGCAAACAAAGATTACTAAGTTGGGCAAGTAGCGGTAAGATTCTATCAGGTGGTTACTTAAGTAGTTGGATCTACGAGCAGAATTACGAAGAGACCCAATACGAAGTGTTTAATACAATTGATGCAATCACACCAAACGCTATACAGCGTAATTGGCAAATACCATCAGAGTTTCCATGTTGTCCAGAGGAATACGCTGGTAATCCGATTGAAGAATATTGTATCAGATTGAAAGAGGGTGCTATATTCTGTAAGAACACCACCTACTCATCGGCAGTATGTAAGAGTACAATAGGGAATGGTGGTAAGTCAATTTATGTCATGACACGCAATTTGGAAGAAGATAGTATAAAGGGATGGGCACTAGCAGAGATTACATTTGAAGACGGGATGTTCATTCATACAAGTAAGGGCACTTTCTTTAAGGAACAAGGAGCAGAAAAATACTATACTATCGCACAAGGTTTGGAATGGAAAGGTGGAGATGGGATTGATGACTATTGTTAGGCTCGGGTAGATCGCCTTAGCACTTTTTAGTTACCGAACCTGATTTATTACCCCTGTTGATATAAAAAGTGCGTTGTTGCTTGTTGTTATAAAAGGTAAACAGCTATAATAGAATGCAACTTACCTTATAAACACAACGTCGACTACTCAGTATTAAAGCATATCCAAAAACTGATACCTCCCCCCTTAAAGTAAGGTTTAGTGCAAAATCTTGGATATTGTTAGGATGAATTGATTGGCTTGCAATCATTGCTCATTCTGTTATATTTGCATTACTAAATCTCTCTATTAAATTAAACGCTCAATGATCAAGTGTAATCTAAAGTTCTCATATAGTAAACGGAATGCATTTAATCCTTTAATACTACACCATCTAAAGTTTCATTGCAATGGCTAAAAGGAAGACATGGTCAGTGAAAGAAGAGTTATTGGTTAAGTCACGCGAGGCGATGCTGAGTGCGGTTCAGATATTTAATAACCCAAATATTCATTTCAAATCAGAAACTTACATCGTGTTGTCAACAATAGCATGGACGTACCTAATGCATGCTTATTTCAGAACCAACAGACTGGAATATAGATATCATAAGCTTAAGAACGGAAGGAAGTATTACGACAAGACAAAGAGAGGAGCATTCAAGTTTTACGAACTTGAAAGGTGTTTGGATTGTGATGAATCACCCATCGAATCGATAGTCGCATCAAACTTGAAATTTTTAATTGGCCTTAGACATGAGATAGAACATCAAATGACAAATCGCATTGACGAATACCTTAGTGCGAGGTTTCAAGCATGTTGTTTGAATTACAATGATTGCATTAAAAGACTATTTGATGATAAGTATGGCATTGACAAGCATCTATCTTTCTCCTTACAGTTTTCTTCGATTAAAGATGAGCATGCAAGTCAGTTAAGGGAGTTTTCTGACCTTCCACGAAATATTTCAGCCTACATTAATGCTTATGATGAGTCTCTGAGTGATAGTGATTTCAACGATAGTAGGTACTCTTATAGAGTCTTGTATGTACCAAAAATGGTAAATCGGAGAGGTCAGGCAGATAAGGTGATTGAGTTTCTCAAAGCAGATTCTCCTGAAGCGGAACATATCAATAAAGAATATATAGTTATAAAAGAGAAGGAGCTAAGAAAATACTTACCTACGCAAGTTTGGAAGCTAATGAACTCCAAAGGTTTTACTAAGTTTGGCACCTATCAGCATACTCAATTATGGAAATCTGTGAACGCCAAAGCGGTTGGCAAAGGGTTTGGAGTGCAAGTTGAAAATACTTGGTACTGGTATGATAAATGGTTAGAGTTCGTAGAGAGCCACTGTAATCAGCATGCAGAAAGATATAGTCACTAGTAGATATGTGAAACCATATTTCATGCTACATATAAATGTTTAACTAAAAAGAAATGTACAACTTCAAAGATGAAAATGATCTAAAGCGTATTGTTCTAACTGCTAGCAAGGTATTGGCTGGCATTGGTCATCCGATTACAGCCAACTTACTAGCTAAGGCTCAGCCTTCTATTCAGCAAACAGGATATGAGAATTGGAACAATGGCATCTATCTATATACCATGTATCTAACTGTAAATGTTGATACATATATTGGGGTGAAGTCTGATCTATCAAATCATAATATACTTATCTTAGATACGATTAAAGAAATATGTGCTCCTATCGATGACGAAGTTATATCTGCTATTAAAGTTGTACCATCAATTGCTGACGATGATCACACTTATGCTTCTCCTAGTGTCATTGCTAATGAAGAACCTACGTTTTGGAAGCCAGGCTATTTCAAACTATTCCTTAGCCATCTAGCGACTTACAAGGAGAAAACATCTGCACTTAAAAATGCACTAGAGGGATACGGAATAAGCTCCTTCGTTGCTCATGAAGACATTGAGCCTACCAAAGAGTGGCAAGATGAGATAGAGCAAGGTCTTTTTACTATGGATGCATTATGCGCAATATTGATGGAGGGTTTCAATTTGAGTAACTGGACGGATCAAGAAATTGGTGTGGCCATAGGCAGAAACATACTAGTTATCCCGATAAGAAAGGGTATGAATCCCTATGGCTTTATCGGCAAGTATCAGGGGTTTCAAGCTGAAAACAGAACTGTTGCTGATGTCGCATTAGGTATATTTCAGATACTATCATCAAATGTTAAAACCGCAAATACCATACTCTTAAAACTATCAGAGCTCTTCTTACTATCCAACAACATCACAGATGCCACTAAGAGGGTTCGAGCTCTTCGAAAGATAACTTCTATACCAATAGAGCGTGTTGAGATGATTCAGCAGAGGGTAAAAGATAACAATACGTTGAAGTCTCCAAAGGTTCTTCTCGAAGTAAATGAACTACTGAAAGGGTATGGATTGCGAGAGGTTAAAAGGGCTGATTTTGATAAGGTAACTATATCACCAGATGATGACTTACCCTTCTAGTCATATCAATATGTTGGTAAAGTACATCCAAAACTCAAACCTAATCCTTAAAAGTAATAGATTAAACTTGATATCGAGAAGTTGGGACAAACCACAGCCCAGTTATGCAGTTGATGTTAGGCAAAGTATTTGATAAGTTATAGACGAAATGAATTCTTAGATACGGTTATAGTTCCCTTTGCGAAGGTTGTCTACAATTAACATTTCGATCCGCCTATCATCTTCAAACTGAATGATGTCGGTATGAAGCCTCTTATGGACTACGTACATATTATTGCATCTTGGACATTCGGCAGACTTGCTGTACTCGCTGTTAATGTAATTCATTATAGTTTGGCATGATGGACATAGTGGAGTTAGGTTGCTAATACGATTACCTGCATAAGACCATTCCCACTGCCAATTGATAAACTTATCAGTAGTATATTGCTGCTTAGGGTCCAAAACCTGTTTAGACTTGCTAGCGATTGCAATTATAAGAATTAGTAATACTAGCAAAGCTAACAACCAATATAAAGCTATCTTTAACGTCAAGATGTAAATCAAGCCTTTACATATCCAATTCAAACAAGATTTTAATGTAGAGAGTAACGGCTTTTCTTTGATAGCATCATATATCGCTGATCCTAAAACAGTTACGAGTATAGGTAGAATTACACCTTGAAAGTACCATTTCTGATGAAAGCGTTCAGTTGACATAGTGGTTGTTTAGATTTGCTAAAATAGTGCATCTCAACTGTAATGTCAAACGACAGTGTATATAATACTGACCTCAAGCAGCTATGACAATCAATCATCATATTTGGAAATTATGATTGTTACATAGGTATTGAAGAGAATGGAGTTGGTAGTATCTATACAATAACACACAAATTTAAGCTTATCACCTCAACACGTTTCAAGAAATTCCGGCATAAACGCTCATTTACCACTACACAGGCTATTTATTCCGTTGCTGTCTTGACTTAGTTGAGTTGAAAGCTTGATACAAGTGCCATATTTAAATAGATACAACTATGGTACAAGAACAATTTAAGGTAGCTGAAGTGCAAGTAAGCTACAAGCCAGATTACAACATTAATGAGCGTCCAAGGATCGGCTCGTCAGTAGAGATGTATAGCCTTATAAAGCAACAGTGGGATTTAGGTAGGATCAACTTCCTTGAAGAGTTCAAAGTTGTGCTGCTTAACAGGAGTAATAGAGTCTTAGGAGTGGTCGATGTTTCAATGGGTGGAGTCAGTGGTACTTATGTAGATCCTAAGGTAATATTTGCAATCGCTTTAAAAGGTAATGCGTCTAATTTGATACTCTCCCATAACCATCCGAGTGGATCGCTCAGGCCAAGCGAATCAGATATAAAGTTAACCAAACGAATGGTTGAGTGTGGGAAGTTGCTCGATATTGTGGTGTTCGATCACCTTATTATAAGTGAGGATAGTTACTTCAGCTTTGCCGATGAAGGTATGATATGATTTGGCGCGCGCCAAAACGCGCCAAAAACAGAACCCTAAACAGTACAATATGGAGTTTTGAACACAACATATTGTTTGTTATATTTGAAAGAGTAGCAGTCGCTACTATCATCGAAATCAGCCATCAGATAGGCTACAGCGAAGTTTTAGGATATAAAAAAGCCTCTCTGAATGAACAGAGAGGCAGTGGGCCCAGCTGGGCTCGAACCAGCGACCAAAAGATTATGAGTCTTCTACTCTAACCAACTGAGCTATAGGCCCTGAAAAAAACATTGTTTTTTTGCGAGTGCAATGTTACAAATTTGAATTCAATTTTGGAAAATGTTTTTAGCTAAAAATTAAATATAGGCTCATTTTGAGTAAATTAAAATCAAATCGCAGTTATCAAGCTAAATCGATCATTAAAACTTTTCCAAACCGATAAGGTGTATATGCATATTCTAAATTTAAACGCATATTCTGACCAGCAATCTATTTGTTTTATGGAAATATATTTTGAACGATGAAATAGTTTGCTAACGCGTTCAGATTTTGAAAGCCTCAAAACCAATTTACTGAGCATTCGAATCGTAATAACCCCATTAATTTCAAAACTCCAGATCTCATTTTAAATTAACTGGCTGTAAGTTAAGTCTTTACGTTATGAAAGATGCTAAATAAATTTTATTTATAAATCACAATGATTATTTGTGATGATATGCAAATAATAAATTTGATCCAGAGAATAGCTCGTTGTAATTGGTTTAACCTCTTTTTATAAAATTTAGCGTAATTTTATAATCTGTAACCAAACAATTTTGGCTAAAAAGTATTTAAAGAAAATGCATTTCTTCCAAACAAATAATTTATATCAACAAGAAACACATTCATGAATTACAAACAATTGCAGGAAGATGTAGAAAAGCACGTTAGCGATTACTTCCATACCCACAACGATCCGCGATTGGTTTATCATAATTTGGAACATACCGAGGAGGTTGTAAGTGCAGCCCAGCAAATTGCAAATCACTATCAATTAAACGAACAAGACTATTTTACCGTAATGGTTGCAGCATACTTTCATGATACAGGTTATTTTGAAGATGCATTTAATCACGAGGTTAAAGGTGCAGAATTGGCCGATCAGTTCCTGCTCACTCATAAGGTGAATGATGAAGTTCGTCAACAGGTTAAAAGTGCAATTCTGGCTACAAAAATTCCGCAAACGCCTAAAAGTCAAATCGATAAAATTATCTGTGATGCCGATCTTTTTCATTTAGGATTAACCGATTTTCGGAAAAAAGGAAAGCTCATGCATAAAGAAGCTGAGCTAATCCATAAAAAAGACATTAGCAAATTAGATTGGCGCAAAAGAGATATCCAGTTTATGGAATCTCATCACTACCATACTGATTACGCAATTCTCTTGCTAAATGATCAAAAACAAGCCAATATTACTAAGCTAAAAAGCAAGCTAACCGCACAACAGGAAATTAGTACTGAACTTGCCGAGCCACGTAATTTTGCGCCAACCATAGATCTTGGAAAAAGCAAAAAGAAAGATAAAGATGATCGTCCGGATAAAGGTATTGAAACCATGTTTCGCATTACATCGGCAAATAACCAGCGATTAAGTGATATGGCAGATAACAAGGCACATATTTTAATCACCGTGAACTCAATTATGCTCTCGCTGATTGTGAGTTTGCTTTTACGCCGGCTGGAAGATCATGGAAATCTGATTATTCCAACATTTATCCTTCTTATCGTGAGTTTAACCTGTGTGGTGGTTTCGATATTGTCAACACGTCCATCAATACCAAAGGGAGAATTTACCCAGGAGGATATGGATAATAAAAAAGTAAACCTTTTGTTTTTTGGTAACTTTTATAAAATGAGTTTGCCGAGTTATACTGATGGGATGATCAAGGTGATGAACGATAAAGATTTTCTCTATGGAACTTTAATTACCGATGTGTATTCACAAGGGGTGGTTTTAGGAAGAAAATATAAATTGATCCGCCTGGCTTACAACATATTTATGTGGGGTTTAATTGCTGCGGTATTTGCCTTTGTAATTGCATATGCAGCTTACGGTAAACTTTAAAGGCATAAAATGATTGAAACATCTTATTTTAACAGAGATTTAAGCTGGCTGAAATTCAACGAGCGTATTATCATGGAGGCCGAACGCGATACGGTTCCATTGCTCGAAAGAATTAAGTTCCTCTCGATATTTTCTTCAAATCTTGATGAATTTTATCGTGTGCGTATGCCTGTGCTCTTGGCTTTAGAAAAACTGAGCAACCGGGAAGATAATGATATTCACATCGAGGAGGATCTTTTAAAAACGGCTAATCAATTTATTTCCGATCAGCAGCAGCGTTTCGGTAAAACTTTAAAGTTGAGCATTATTCCTGCGCTGAAAGAAAATCACATTACTTTGGTTTATGGCCACGCTTATCCTCAAGAGATTGAAAAACCTGTTACTCAATATTTTTTGAGTCAGGTGCTGGCATTTTTACAACCTGTTTTTATTGATGGTAATACCAATTTCTTTCCTGCTAACAATGAACTTTATTTTCTGATTACGCTTAAACGCAACTCGGAAACAAAAGCAGTGGTTCTTAATATTCCGTCAAATGAGTTACCGCGTTTTTATAAAGTTGAAACCCAGAATGAAACTTTTGTCGTCTTTCTAGATGATATTATTCGTTTCCATTTGGATCGTATTTTTCCAGATGATGAAGTTTCCGGTTGTTTTAGTTTTAAAATTACACGTGATGCTGAGATCGATCTAAAAGATGAATATTCCGGTAGTCTGTCTGAACAGTTGGAAAAACAATTACAGAAACGGGATTTGGGTCTGGCTACACGTTTCCTACATCAGCCAGGAATCCCAGCCGAGGTTTTAACACTGGTAAAGAAAATTTTTAACCTCAAAAAAGCCAATAATATTGAAGGTGGTCAATATCATAATCTGAAAGATTTAATGGCCTTTCCGGTAAAGTCGGATAAACTCTCAAACGACCCATGGCCTAAGATATGTAATACTGGCTTTATTGATGGGACATTAACAGCATCAATCGAAAAGAACGATATCATTGTGCATACACCTTATCAGAGTTACGATAGTGTTTTGCGTTTTTTTAACGAGGCAGCAATTGACGAAACCGTAAAAGAAATCTATGTTACACTTTATCGTGTAGCAAGCGATTCAAAAATTGTTAATGCCTTAATCAGCGCCGCAAAAAATGGCAAAAAGGTGACGGTTTTGGTGGAGTTAAAGGCTCGTTTCGATGAAGCCAACAACATCAAGTGGGCAAAAAAAATGAAAGCCGTTGGCGTAGACATTATTTATAGCGTTACGGCACTGAAAGTACATGCTAAGGTTGCTTTGGTGAAACGAAAAGTGGACGGTAGAATGCGTTACGTAGGTTTATTTGCCACAGGTAATTTTAATGAAACTACAGCGGGCTTTTACACCGATCATATTTTAATGACAGCCAATAAGGAAATGCTTCGTGAGGTGGAATTGCTTTTTATATTTCTGGCTAAACGTGTTAAGCCTACCGCAGAAAATTTCATAAAGTTTAATGAGTTATTGGTGGCACAATTTAATTTGCAACAAAGGTTTCTTTCATTAATTGACCGGGAAATTGAATTTGCCAAACATGGAAAAGCAGCAGCAATTACCATCAAAATGAACAATCTCGAAGAGAAGGTACTAATTAGCAAATTATACGAAGCATCGCAGGCTGGCGTAAAAATCGAATTGATTGTTCGAGGAATTTGCCGCTTAATTCCCGGCGTAAGCGGAATGAGCGAAAACATCAAAATTATTAGAATTGTAGACCGCTATTTGGAACATGGTAGGATTTTTGTTTTCAACAACCTGGGTGAGGAGGATGTTTATTTAGGCTCTGCAGATTGGATGAACCGAAATATTTACCGCCGGATTGAGGTTTGCTTTCCCATCCACGATCAAAAAATAAAACAAGAAATTTTAGCTATCATCGATATCCAAAAACAGGATAATACACAAGCTGTTATTATTGATGATTTGATGAATAATGTGCCGGTTAACGCTGGAAAGATTCCCGTTGCCTCACAGTATGCCATCTATCAATATTTAAAGGACAAGAATTAAATTTCCAAAAATGAATAAGAATAAAACAAAAATAACCGCAGTTGCTGCATTAATGACTTTAGCTTTTGCAGGGGTTTCATGTGTAAATGAAAAACACGATGATAAAGCGGCTTCCACTGAAGAAACAGCAAAAACGAGTACGCCAAAATCTGATTTGCCATACGATTTAGCTAATCCGGTAAAATATAATATGCCACAAAACCTGTTCGAAATTTCAGGCATTGTTTTTCACAAAGGCGATCCGAGTAGAGTATTTGCCATTCAGGATGAAGATGGTGACTTATTCTATTTAGGTTTAGAGGATAAAGAATCTAAATTTACCAAATTCGGTGGTAAGGGTGATTATGAAGATTTAGCGATCATCAACGATCAGATTATTGTATTGAAGAGCAATGGAGAACTGCATACATTTCCAATTTCGGAAATTAACAAACCTGAAGTAGCGAATGTGGTTAAAACGAAAGATTTGGTTCCGAAAGCCGAATATGAGGGTTTGGCCGCTGATGAAAAAGCAGGGATGGTTTATGTGTTAACAAAAGAGGTGAAAAAAGGAAAAAAAGATGAAACGGAAATTTTTGCCTTTAAATTCGATGGAGGTAAATTTACTCCGAGTGGAACCTTTGCTTTATCATATAAAGAAATTGCTGATTTGGCGGGCGAGTCAAAAATGAAATTTCGTCCATCAGCTTTGGCTAAAAATCCGTCGACAGGCGAGTGGTACGTGCTATCTTCTATGAATAAATTGTTAGTGGTTACCGATGCTGATTTTAAAATTAAAGGCACTTATCCGCTAAAAGGAGGCGCATTCAATCAACCTGAAGGAATTGCTTTTGATCGTGATAATAATCTTTACATTTCTAACGAGGGTGGCACCTTAGCCGCAGGAAACA
>NZ_AJLG01000026.1 GCF_000258495.1 Pedobacter agri PB92 | reverse complement strand
ACTCTTCCTCTGTAAAAGCCCAGTACTTGTCCATTGCTTTTACAGTAGCTGCTTCTGCAGAGGTAGTGTCGGCTTTCGCTGTTTTTATCATCACTTTGTAAGCCGAATCCATTTTTCCCCAGGCAATTCCCCATGGTTTATCATAAGTTTGGCAATCCATATTGTAAATCTGATCTTGCTTCAACTGATAAATCAGTGGAAAATAAATTTTGGCGTATTCGCTTCCTGGTCTGTACAAACCAGCTTTTTTTAGCGAATCTGTCATCCCGAACATTTTGTTGTAAGTTGCTATTTCTTCTTTTCCAAAACGCGATTTCATGTCATTTTCCAATAGGAAGATCTGATAATCAGCATTTCCTCTATCCCAGTTTTTGGCGTAATTTACGGCCAGGTTCATTCTGGTTTTATGGTAATATGCAAACGATGATAGTGCTTTTTTATCTTTGGCAATTTTCGATGAAAGGTTTTTAACTTCTCCGGGATTTAGTTTTTCAAGGTAATCATGGCCTTTTCTAAAAGCTTTTTTAGCCCAATGATCTTCAGGTAGGGTAGCGTAATCAGCAGGTGGGAGATATTCTCCAAAAACCATATCTGGTTTGAAGTTTTTGAGTTTATTAATGATGGATTGAAAATCTTGAGTCGATTTTGAATTGTCATGGGCCGAGCCAACAATTACGATTTCAATTTGATTTTGAGCATCGCTCTTGATGGATGCGCCCATCAAAATAAATAATATTAGGCTGAAGTTAAATAGGGTTTTCATAATGAATCTTGTTTTTGTTGATTCAAATATGAGCTGATTTGCTAACCTGATCTATTTAATTATCCCAATGGGCCAGAATATTATCCAAAACCGAAATTGCTGATGGAATAGGATTCATCCTGCCCTTAAAGGGGTTCAAATAAAATTCGGCAGGTTTCATCCTTAAAATGGAAATTTAGTTCATTAAATTCTTATTGAAATTTACAATCAGCTTAAACAGATCGTTGTATTCATTTAGTGGTAGCGTTTCAGACTTGTCAAAAATATCATGGTAAGCAAGTGGTCCTCCCTGGGTATAAATAAAAAAAGCAGGTACGCCTTTTTCTGTAAAAAAATAATGGTCGCTATTGGCAGCTTTGCCTCTTGAATTTATTTTTGAAATGTATTTATGCGCATCGTTGATCTGATTTAAAAGCGAGAAAGCTTTCGGGTAAACACTTGCATTAACAACAGTCATTCCTGCTTCGCCTGTGCCTACCAAATCAAGGTTGATCAGGAATTTTATTTTGCTTAAAGGCGATAATGGATTCTCGGTATAGTATTTTGATCCCAAAAGTCCAGCCTCTTCTGCAGCAAAGCAAATAAAACCAACGGAGTAAGGCTGCGGGTTTGCGGCATAATATTTAGCCAAGCTCAACAGGGTGGCTACTCCTGCGGCGTTATCATTGGCTCCGGGAAAATATGTTTCGGCGCCCATGCCGCCCAAATGATCATAATGAGCGGTAATCATCAATATCGAATCTGGATATTTTGTACCCTTAACTAAACCACAAATATTTGATGCCCGAAAATTCGGCACAAATTTATTTTCGATATCAACCATAATTTGTTTAGGCAGATCATTGAAATTTTTTCTGTTTATTTGAATTTGAGTGATCTCTCCAGCTTCTGTCGCTACAGACCACGTTAACTTATCTTTTAAAGAAACCAGAAGCTGCGGCGAAGCTAGAAAATTTAAGCTGTCTTTTTGCGAGAGATCTCCTTTAAACTTAACACCTGGGCTCTCGTTGTTCACGATAAAATCCTTTCCTGGTACCAAATTTTTACCATTAATTTCCACCTGCATTTTGCCAGGAAAAGTATTTACCGGAAAGTTCAAATCTTGTTTGTAATTATTTGAAAAAGGAATCAAGCCAGATTTTTTATATTCGGCCGCTAAAAAATCTGCCGCTTTTTGCATTCCGTTTTTAGTGTAACCTCTTCCCCAAAATGCTTTGGAGCTAAGTTTATCAACCATTTTTCTGGTGTATACAGAATCTTGGGCGAAACATTGTAAAGAAGAAAACAAGGCTAATAGCATCAAAAACTTTTTCATGCTTGTAATTTAATATTGTTGATGGAAATTTTAAGAATTATAAATTTAAACCATCGGAATCATTTGCCAACAAAAAAGCCATTTAACGCGTACATTAAATGGCTTAGGATGTGATTTTGCAATAGGTTATTTCACTAAATAGGGCAGTAGAGCCGTTTTTATTTTTTCTTTATTTTGAGTAGCAGACCATTTTTCTTTGATTGATTGATCGCCTAAGCTGAACAACGTTTCATAAAGTAATTTTCCGTTGGCACTCGTTTGAACCTTGAAATTTGTGTTCGATGTTTTTGCAAAATCTGCCCATACATCACGCACAGCTGCCCAATACGTTTTCTGGTTTTCCCACCATTTTTGTGCATAGGCAAATTTTACCGGATCAATTTTAGTAAACTCTTCATACCCTTTTTCAGTGGCAATCAATTTATCGCCCTGAGGTGTACGAACTACTTTTTTGTTGTCTTGCTCAAACATCCAACCATCTTTGGTAATGGTAATTCTGCTGCCGCGATTTAAAACATTGTAATCTTTACGAACTGTCGATTCTCTTCTCGGCAGAGGTGAGTCTGTTTCACTTTGCCATGAATCATGACCACCAACGTGACTCCAGGTTCCATAACCCTGGTAACGTGGACTATCATCAACCTGATATACTTTTTGAGTCCATTTTCCTTTTACATCTGCGGCGGTTAAGTTTACTTTTTTCCAGGCATTATCCTGGGTATACAGCATAATTTCCGGATCTTCATACGTCCAATCCTGGCGCCAGTGCTTAATCACGGTAGAATCATTAATGGCTAACATGTGCTGGATCACAATTTTTTTCGGTTCATCAACAATAATCTCTGCCCATTCGTTACCATGACTTCGGTAAGGTTTGCTAAAAGCATAATCAGGGTTTGGAGAAGTTACTTCAGCATAGTTGAAGTTTACTTTGTAAAAACCGGCTAAAGCTTTAATCGAATTTCTGTCTTGCTCCAGTTTATCTTGAGCATGCGCACTAACTGTTACTAGTGTTGCCAATCCGACGATTAAGTTAAAAATTTTCATTCTATATTGTTTTTAAGGTTGTATTAATGATTTGAAACTGCAGGATTTTTCTTTTTCTTCTTCTTGCCCCACCAAATAATGAAACCGGTTATTGGTAAACTAGCTGCGATTAAGCTGCCGAAAAATGCCAGGATTTTACCCGGTAAACCTAAAATCGCTCCGACATGGATATCGTAATTCATGCCGATTAAAGCTTCTCCAGCGTTTTTTTCTGATTGATTTTTCCGGTTCAGTAATTTCCCTGAATATTGATCAAATTGTATCACATCGTGGTTCCAGTAGGTTTCTTCACCTCTGTAACCTGTGGCATAAATGGTTGCGGTGCCACCTGCAGCCGGCGACATCCCTATCCGGTCGGCATCGGTAAATTTTTGCTTCGCCTGTTCATAAGCAACATCAAAAGGAATTGCTGAAATGGTTTTGGTAGAATCTGATTTAACTTCCACAAAGGCTGGCGGGGTTACACTTCGCGATGCCATGACATAAACTGTAGTTTGAAACCACTTGAAAGCCCAAACTAATCCTGTTAAGGCAAGGATTAAACAAATGATCATCACATAAAAACCGAGGACATTGTGCAGGTCATAGTTTATGCGTTTAAATTTCGCCGACCATTTTATTTTGAAACTCTTATCGAAGTTTGATTTCTTAAGATTTTTTGGCCACCACATAACCATTCCTGAAATTAACAGGAATACAAAAATGATAGTTGCCCATCCAATAATTTGTTGCCCAATAGGATGATTGATTAGAAAACTCCAGTGAAGCATTTTGATGATGGCAAAGAATTCATATTTATGGTCTACTACCAACGTCACCTTGCCTGTGTAAGGGTTTACATAAACGACATCGTAATAATCAACCGAATCAAAATACCAGAATGCTTCAGGGTTACCTGCTTTGTAAACACCAAACTCCCATGCACGATCTGGTGCTTTGTAGGTAGAAATAAAAGTGATTTTTTTACCTTTTCCTAAAGCTTTTTCAGCATTTGCTTTTAATGTACTTAAAGGAAGCGTTTGAGGTTGCGCCGGTACAGTTACAAAAAACTCTTTTTGATGGATGAATGCCGTAATTTCATGCTGAAAGGCAAAAATGCACCCGGTAATGCCCAAATGAAAAACCACCAAACCCGAAGCGATGCCCAGCCAGAGGTGAAGCCAATCACTGACTCTTCTTATTTTTGATTTTTTAGGTTTTTTTGGTGTTGGTTTTGTTAGTGCCATTAAAGCTGTATTTACTAAAATAACCAACTGCCAGTTTACCTGTCAATTGGTTAAAAAAAGGGTAATGTTGTTTAGTTAACTTGAGTAGTATAAGTTACCAAGTGCCATACTTTTTCGTAATCTTTTCCATTTAATTTTCCAGAAGCTTTTTCTTCAGTAAAGGCCTCTAAAAAAATAGTTTCCTTTTTGCTCTGGCTTAAAAGTAAATTTGCCATCTGCATCGGTTTCTGTAGGAACTACTTTACGCTCCGCGTTTACAACCGTTAATTTTTGTTTCGCTAACGGTGTTTTATTGTAGATGACCTGATAAGTTGCTGATTCGCCAGCTTTTTGAACATATTTTCCAGGTCTGATCGTTAAAGCCGCATCTGCTGGAAAAGCAGTATTAACTTTTGATCCTCCAACTGCAACATCTGCAAAAGCATAGTACAACAATTTGCCTTTTTCATAAATGTCAGCTACTTCGTGTACCACTGATAATTTATAAGTTCCATTCTGATCAGGTGTGAAGCTGGCTTTGAAGAAATGCACATCAGGCGAAGCCGTTAAAACTTTTGTTGCGCCATTAGGTGCAGTTAAAACAAGCTTGAACTGTTTTAAATTGCTAAACCATTTTGCTGCAGAATCAGGCTCGTTGGCTTCATACTCACCAAAGAAAATTTTTACTTCTTGTGCCTGGCCTTTTTTTCCATTGGCAGTAGTTTCAATCCACAGTGCATGTGAAAAAACATTGGTAACACTAAAGGCAAGTAATAATAGTAATAGGGATAATTTCGTTTTCATTATTTTTCGGTTTAAATAAAAGCCAGTAAAAACCATCTGATAAGTTTTTACTGGCGGTATGATTAAAATTTGTAAGCTACGCTAATTCTAAAGTTTCTTGGTGCTTCAGCCTGCCATGAATAAGCGGCCTGATTGTAATCCGGAGCATTCCAATAACCAGTGTAATAAGATCCGGTGTATAAATATTTATCTAAAATGTTAAACACATTTCCGGTGATTTTTAGTTTTTTGTTTGCCCAGAAGAGTCCGCCATCCAGTTTGAAATAATCAGGTAAGTTTTGCTCTGGGTTTGTTGGGCTGAAGTTGGCCGTTGCTCTATCAACTAAATAAGTAAATCCGCCAGAAATGCCTAAACCTTTTAAAGCGCCGTTTTGCAAAGTATAGGTTAACCAGGCATTTGATGTATGTTTTGCAAAACCCGGAATTACCTGGCCTACAAATAAAACATCACTTGAAACGCCATTGGCCAGTTCAGTCACTTTTCCATCGGTGTAAGCATAATTGGCAATTAAATTTAAGCCTTTTGCTAATTCACCGCGAACATCAAATTCTATCCCTTGCGCTCTTTTTTCTCCAACAACAATACTGAAGTTTTGTCCAGCCTGATTGAATGGGTCGGCGGTAAGTTCATTCTGTTTGGTAATTCTATAGGCAGACAATGTTGTATTCCAGCGGCCATCAAACCAATCTTTCTTAATTCCGATTTCTTTATTGTTTCCTGTGATCGGTTTTGCTGTAGAACCATCACGCAAGAAACCTGATTGCGGCGTAAAAGCTTCATCATATAACGCGTAAACAGAAGTGTTTTTATCAACCGATACACTTAAACCAACCCTTGGTGTGATGTGTTTCGCTTTATCTGGTGAACCACCCCAGGCCGATTGGCTGACGTAAGTATATCGACCAGCAAGTGTTAAACGGATTCTGTTTTCCCAGAAACCCAATTCATCCTGAAGGTAACCGCTTAAGTATTTCTGTCCCATTAATCCACCTGCTGCAATGGCTCTTTCTTGTAAGCTGGCAGAGCGATCGAAATTTGGGTAACCATTTGAT
Source organism: Pedobacter agri PB92 (assembly GCF_000258495.1). Taxonomy (GTDB): domain Bacteria; phylum Bacteroidota; class Bacteroidia; order Sphingobacteriales; family Sphingobacteriaceae; genus Pedobacter; species Pedobacter agri. The sequence continues at coordinate 30,862 of NZ_AJLG01000026.1, read as the reverse complement.
GGAAAACCATAGTTTGGGTTGGCTAGATTGAATGGCGATGATGCGGCATCCAGATCATGAGACTGACCCCAATCTGCGATGTAATCTTTTTTTCCGCCATCAAATCCGGCTAAAATCCGGTGAACTATTCCGCCGGTGTTCACTGTACCATTTAGAAATACCTGTGCCAGGTGCATGGAGCTTTCCGCATCCCAGATGCCAACATTACGGATAATTGTCCCGTTAGGATATACCGCTGACGGCCATGAACTTGAACCGTTTTGTAAGTATTTATAATATGCAGCCTGAGCAGTCAATTTCCAGTTTTGTCCTAATTGCTGCTGCAAATTGAATGTTAAGCTGTGATCATTGATGCGTGTAGGTTGTACGCCAGGTTGTGTGAGGGTAAAATCTCTTGGCAGTGTTGCATAACCAGTTGTGCTGAATAAATAATATGAACCCACTTCAGTCATCTTTGCATTTTGCAATGTGTATTCTGCCGTTAATTTTGTGCTAGGAGTGATTTGATAACTTAAAACAGGAGCAAAGCTGTAGCGGTCGTTTTCTTCATATGGTCTGAAAGATCCCTTACTTTGCGCCGCAGCATTTAATCTAAATAAGAATTTTCCGTCTGCAGTTAACTTGTGATCAAGGTCGATGGTTGTTCTGTATAAATCATAACTTCCAGCGGTAAAAGAAACTTCACCCTGATTTAATCCGGTAGGTTTTTTAGTTACCACATTGTACATTCCACTTGGATCGCCATTACCCAACATAAAACCTGCCGGACCTTTTACAAATTCGATATGATCTACGAAACTCATATCCTCCGTTAACGGACCCCAATATGATGAAACTACATTAAAGCCGTTACGCATGGCCTGAATTTGTGAACCCCTCATTAATACGTTGGTATACAAATCCCCCCAGTGTTCTAAACGAACGGCTCCACTAACATTTCTTAGTATTCCGTCGCTCATGCTTATCAGTTGCTGATCTTTAATTACCTGGTTACTTACCACCTGGATATTTTGTGGCGCTTCCAGCAGGGGCTCGTTAAGCCTTAAGGTGGCTGAAGGTAAACTTACTTTGTATTTTTTATTGATGCCTGCAACGGTCACCTCTTCCAAGGCCTGATCGTTTTCTACCAGAACAAAGTTTAAGGTCTTATTTTCGCCCTCAACAACTGTAATCGTCTGCTCAGATGAATTAATGCCCACTGCTGATGCTTTAATGGTATAGGTTCCGGGTTTCACACGGTTAATGGTATATTTCCCCTCATCATCGGTGATGGTACCCTGGCCTTTACCTTTTAAGCCTACCGAAATATATGCAGCTGGCTTACCGTTTGATGTGGTAACCGTACCCTTAATGGTAGCAGTTTGCTGAGCGTATGATAATAAGGAGAGGAGGGTGAATATGAACGTTAAACTGAATAGTCTGACTTGGTGCATGTTAAATTTTATTTGGATTAATTCTAAACAGCCGCAAAATAACGTTAGAAAATTTTATTATCCAAATTATTTTGAACAATTCTAAATAAGATTTCTGAATTTTAACGTCTGGTAGGATTAATCTGCTCGAGAGCAAAGCATCAATCATCTCAAAAAAAAAAGGATTGCCGACTTTGGCAATCCTGAAACGATAATTTTTGGGGTAAAATTTTTATTTAATCAGAACTGTCGCCAGGTTTATGGCTCGTTCTGTATCATTGGCTGGATTAATTAAGCCACCGCAAATAATATCGTAATGGTATCCTGCCAAAAAGGTTGCGCTCGATGAGACTGCTTTTACCGTTCCGGTTGAAGTTTCCTTCGCATCGAATGTATATGTTCCAGGTGTTATGGCGATAAACCCGCTTGCTGTTTTGTAGCTTTTGTTTGTAATTAATGCAGTGGTTTCGCCAGTTTTTGCTAAATCTAATGCTGGCGCATCGGGTGCTAAATTGATGTAACGGATATATGCCCGATCAGCTGATGCCATAGTTAAATCGTCTGTAATGAATAAAGCCTCCAGTTCACCAGGTTTGTTGATAAGGTAAAAGCTGTTATAAGTGCCGGGGGTTAAATTTATAGTTTTGGTGAATAAACTTTCAGCGTTATTTTCAGAGGTGAACTTTACGGTTGTGGAACCTGTAGCATAGGTTGTGTAAGCAGTTGAACCGCCATAAGGCAATGCTGAAGAACTCACCGATGTGCTATTGATAAATGGATAATAGGTAGCTAAAGTTGGCGCCGAATTAATAATTCTGATGTAACTTAAGTTGGTGTCAGTTTCTTCTTTTTTACAGGAGCTAAAAGTAATTAAGACGAATAAGAGAATTGAAAGAGTGTAGGTTAAACTTCTGGGGCTAAATAAGGAAAGATTCTTCATTAATTTTCGGTTTGATTTAAGATAAAACGTATACTTTTAAAACGGCAACGACAACGAATTCGCTACAACATTGCAAATATTCGTTTTAAACCCTAATGCTGGTTGTTAAATGATGTTAAGCATTGTTAAACCACTTACAGTTTTTGTTAACAATGTTAAAATTTGTGAAGCAATGGCAACAGCGCTGTATAAAGTGAACATATTAAGTTAGCCTGATCACTTTCTTATAAGTCAGGAGAGTTTAAAAAAATGTTATGATTTTATAAAAAAATCAGTTTAATATTGTGTAACTCAATTATTATTTAAACCTTTGCACCTCAATAGAGTTAAAGCCGTTTTAATACGCAAGAGATGATTAAAAATTTTTTACATAAACTTTCTGTTTTCACAACGCAACTGGCGTTTGGGAAAAGTCTGTTTATTAATCATTTCCAGCCCGTATTTTACTATCCCACAAGTCGGCAAAATTTTACTCCACGTATTTAGTACTCCACTAAACGTAACGAGGAATTGATCCTCTCTAAAAACCCAATTAACAAGAATACTTATAATTTTTCGTTAGAAAACGAATGGATATTAACGAATTTATAGTGCAGGTTGCACTTCCTGAACATCGTGTATTTGCAGAACAAATCGTAACCGAGATGGCCGAATCTGCTAAAGCACGTGGTACGGGCATTGCTAAACGTTCTCCTGACTATGTTGCAAATAAAATGCAAGAAGGCAAAGCCGTTATTGCATTTCATAAAGATGGTACCTGGGCTGGTTTTTGCTACATCGAAACCTGGAGCCACGGACAATTTGTGGCCAACTCTGGTTTAATCGTTTCGCCTGAATTTAGAAAAGCTGGCTTGGCACATGCCATCAAAGAGAAAGTTTTCGAGCTTTCCAGAAGTTTGTACCCAAAAGCGAAGATTTTCGGACTAACCACAGGTTTAGCCGTAATGAAAATTAATTCAGATTTAGGTTACGAACCGGTTACCTATTCAGAATTAACACAGGATGAAGAATTCTGGAAAGGTTGCCAAAGTTGTGTAAACTTCGAAATTTTGAAAATGAAGGAACGTAAAAACTGCATGTGTACCGCTATGCTTTACGATCCGGCTACTCAAAAACATGATGCTGCCAAAAAATTTGCCGAAGAGTTACAAAAGAAACCCAAATTATATGAGCGTTTTATGCGCATCAAACAACGTTTAGTTGTTAAACCTAAGCCGAAATCGGGCTTTAAAGTATTGATGTTTTTATTTACCCTATTATTTAATAAGTAATGAAGAAGAAAGTAGTTTTAGCTTTTAGCGGAGGTCTTGATACCTCATTTTGTTGTATTTATCTGGCGCAAGATCGCGGGTTAGAAGTTCACTCGGTAATTGTAAATACTGGTGGTTTTTCTGATGAAGAATTACAGGAAATTGAGAAAAGAGCTTATGCTTTAGGTGTAAAATCTCATGCTGTGGTAGATGAAACTGAAAGTTACTACGATGGGTGCATTAAATACTTAATCTTCGGAAACGTATTAAAAAATGCAACTTATCCACTTTCTGTTAGTGCAGAACGCGTGAGTCAGGCTACGGCAATTGCTAACTACGTAAAAAAAATCGGTGCTGATTATGTTGCTCATGGCAGTACAGGTGCTGGTAACGATCAGGTACGTTTTGATATGATTTTCAACATCATTATTCCTGAAGTTGAAATCATTACCCCAATTAGAGATTTGAAATTATCCCGCGAAGCGGAGATAGAATATTTAGCTGAACACGGTGTTGAATATAGTGCTGAAAAAGCAAGATATTCAATTAACAAAGGTTTATGGGGCACTTCAGTAGGCGGAAAGGAAACTTTAACCTCTCATGAAACTTTACCGGAAAGCGCTTGGCCAACTCAGGTTTCGGAAACGGAATCGCGTAAGCTGGAACTAACTTTCGAAAAAGGGGAATTGGTAGCGATTGATGGTGAAAATTTAGCTCCGGTTAGGGCAATTCAAAAACTTCAAGCCATTGCTCAACCTTTCGGAATTGGAAGAGATATTCACGTTGGCGATACGATTATCGGTATTAAGGGTCGTGTTGGTTTCGAAGCTGCAGCACCGGTTCTAATTATTAAAGCACACCACACTTTAGAAAAACATACGCTAACAAAATGGCAGTTAAGCTGGAAAGAGCAATTATCATCTTTCTACGGTAACTGGCTGCACGAAGGTCAATTCCACGACCCAATTATGCGGAACATCGAAGCTTTCTTGGCAGATACGCAAAAGGTAGTGAGCGGTAAAGTATTTGTTGAATTGTTGCCTTACCGTTTCCACATTATCGGTATTGAATCTAACCACGATTTAATGAGCAATAAATTTGGCAGCTACGGCGAAATGAATAATGCCTGGAGTGGCGAAGATGTGAAAGGTTTCTCTAAAATCTTTGGTAACCAGGTAATGATTTGGCATAAAGTGAATTCTGAAGAAGCTTAAAGCTAAATGACTAAAGTAGAAAGCTTCCGTTCCTGCCTCGTCATTGCGAGGAGGAACGACAAAGCAATCTCTTTACAATTGTCATCCTGACTTATCCCGATTTTACATCGGTAGCTTGTCGAAGGATTATTAAAACTAATTTTCATATCCATCTATAATTGATAGAACAGATTATGAGTAACAAAATTAAGGCAGGAATAATTGGTGGCGCAGGATACACAGGTGGCGAAATGCTCCGTATCTTGATTAACCATCCAAATGTTGAAATTGCTTTCGTAAATAGCACCAGTAATGCAGGGAATTTAATTTCTGATGTACACACTGATTTAATTGGCGATACAGATTTACGTTTTACAGATAGAACTGATTTTGAAGAATTATTTAAGTCCCCTGTTTCAGAAGGGGATTTAGGGGAGGCTGTACTTTTTCTTTGTGTTGGCCACGGTGATGCGAAGAAATTCTTGGCTGCTAACCCGATTAATGATAATATCAAAATCATTGATTTATCTCAGGATTTCAGATTGATTGCCAATGCTAAATTTGAAAATCGTGAGTTTGTTTACGGCTTGCCAGAATTAAATCGTGAAAAAATAAAATCCGCTCATAATATCGCAAATCCTGGTTGTTTTGCAACTTGTATTCAATTGGGTTTATTGCCTTTAGCGGCAAAAGGTTTAATTAATGCAGAAGTTCACATTAATGCAACCACAGGTTCAACTGGTGCAGGGCAGAGTTTGGCAGTAACTTCTCACTTTAGCTGGAGAAATAATAACCTTTCCATTTACAAAGCTTTCGAACATCAACATTTGAATGAAATTGGCGAAAGCTTATTGCAATTGCAACCAACTCTTTCAGAAACTTTGAGTTTTATCCCGCAACGCGGAGATTTTACCAGAGGTATTTTGGCAGCTATGTATTTAGAAAGTGATTTAACTTTAGAAGAAGCACAAACTATTTATGAAGACTATTACAATGCGCATCCTTTTACGCATATTAGTCGGAAAAACATCGATTTAAAACAGGTAGTAAATACCAATAAAGCGCTGGTTCATGTAGAAAAACATGGAAATAAACTGTTTATCATCAGCATTATCGATAACCTGTTAAAAGGCGCCAGCGGGCAAGCAGTTCAGAATATGAACATAATGTTTGGCTTGGAAGAAACAGCGGGATTGAAGTTGAAAGCAGCCTTTTTTTAGTTGAAAGTTAAAAGTTAAAAGTGAAAAGTTAAAAATGCAGAATTACAAAGATTTACTAGTTTGGAAAAAGGCACACCAACTTACACTTGAGATTTATAAAACTGTATCAACCTATCCAAAAGAAGAAATCTACAGTTTAGTAAGTCAACTTAAACGGGCGTCTTCATCCATTGCTACCAATATTGCTGAAGGAACTGGCAGATTTTCTCAAAAAGATTTAGCCCATTTTTTGCAAATAGCTTTAGGCTCAAGTCATGAAGTAGAGTATTTATTGCTCTTATCGAAAGATTTAGGTTTTATTAATAATGAACTATACATTCAATTAGAAAAGAATATCAATGAAATTAAAGCTATGCTTATTTCTTTGATTAAGAAAGTCAGACTTTAAACTTTCTACTTTTTACTTTAAACTTAATACAATGCAACTATTCGACGTTTATCCTCTTAACAATATAGAAATTACAAAAGCATCTGGCAGCAATGTTTGGGATGCTAACGAACAAAAATATTTAGACTTATATGGCGGTCACGCAGTGATTTCGATTGGCCACACCAATCCGCATTATGTAAGCCGTCTAACTAACCAACTTAACAAGGTTGGTTTTTATTCCAATTCAGTTAAAATTCCACTGCAGGTTCAATTAGCAGAGAAATTAGGCCAGGTTTCTGGGAAAAAAGATTTTCAATTATTCCTGGTAAACTCTGGTGCAGAAGCGAATGAAAATGCGTTGAAACTCGCTTCATTTTATAATGGCAGAAAGAAAGTAATCGCTTTCACAGGTGCTTTCCACGGGCGTACTTCATTAGCGGTTGCGGTAACTGATAACCCTAAAATTGTAGCGCCTGTTAATCAAACTGAAAATGTAATCTTCCTGCCTTTTAATAATGAAGTAGCTTTGGAAGAAACTTTTAAATCGCAGGGCGATGAAATTTCAGCTGTAATTATCGAGGGCATCCAAGGTGTTGGCGGAATTAAAGAAGCCTCGAAGAGTTTCTTACAGAAAATCCGTTCACTTTGTGATGAGTATAATGCCGTTTACATTGCCGATTCGGTTCAGTGCGGTTATGGCAGAACAGGTTTGTTTTATTCACACGATTATTCAGGTGTTGAGGCTGATGTTTATACCATGGCAAAAGGAATGGGTAATGGATTTCCGGTAGCGGGAATCTCAATTGCACCAAAATTTAAACCATGGCATGGAGAATTGGGGACTACTTTTGGCGGTAACCATTTGGCTTGCGCTGCGGCTTTGGCTGTTTTAGAGGTGATGGAAAAAGATAACCTGATGAAGAATGCTGAAGAAATCGGGAACTATCTAATTACCGAATTGAAGAAATTTGAGCAAGTAAAAGAAGTTCGCGGTCGCGGATTGATGATTGGGATTGAATTGCCTGAAGAATTGGCCCATGTTAAAAAGGAGTTATTATTTAAACATTTTATTTTTACAGGCGAGGCAAAACCGAATGTTATCCGTTTATTGCCAGCTTTGAATTTGACCAAAGCACATGCTGATGAGTTTTTGGCGGCGTTTAGTGAGTTGGTAAAATAATCCTTTCGTCATTGCAAGGCATGAAGCAATCTTAATGCGGTAGAAAAAACTAACCCATCATTGTAAATTGCTTCGCCCCTCGCAATGACGATAAATATGAAGTTAGTGAGAGCTAACTTACTTTAAAATTTTTAAGAGGTGGTGCAGGAAAACCTTAGACCTACACCTCAAACCTTTAAGCTTTAAAAAATGAAACTTTTCACTTCCGTACATGATGTTCCAAGCATCAAACAATTTGTAAAAGATGCGCTAGAATTAAAGGCAAATCCTTATGCACATCAAAGTTTGGGTAAAAACAAAACCTTAGGATTGGTTTTTATGAATCCAAGTTTGCGTACCCGTTTAAGCACTCAGAAAGCTGCGCTAAACTTAGGGATGAATGTGATGGTCATGAATTTGGATAAAGAGGGTTGGGCTTTAGAAACCCAGGATGGTGTGGTAATGAATGGCTCAACCGTTGAGCACATTCGTGAGGCTGCTGCCGTAATGGGTCAATATTGCGACATTCTGGGATTGCGCTCTTTCCCGAAGTTAAACAATCGTGAGGAAGATTATAGTGAAGATTTCTTTAACAAATTTGTAAAGTATTGCGCTGTTCCTGTAGTGAGTTTGGAAAGCGCAACTCGCCACCCCTTACAAAGTTTTGCCGATATTATTACCATTCACGAAACCTGGACTAAACAACCTGATGGCAGAAAACCAAAAGTTGTTTTGGCTTGGGCACCTCATGTAAAAGCTTTGCCGCAGGCCGTTCCAAATTCTTTTGCAGAATGGATGTGCAAAGCGCAAGCAGAAGGGATGATTGATTTTACCATCGCACAACCCGAAGGTTATGAATTGGCAGAAGAATTTACGCCAGGTGCAGATATACAATATAATATAGAAGAAGCTTTGGCTGGCGCTGATTACGTTTATGTAAAAAACTGGAGTAGCTACAAAGAATATGGTAAAGTTTTAACTTACCCTGATGGCTGGATGATGAACAACGAAAAGCTGAAATTTACCAACGATGCGAAGGTAATGCACTGTTTGCCGGTGCGTCGCGATTTAGAATTGTCTTCTGAGATTTTAGATGGTCCAAGTTCATTGGTTATTCATGAGGCAGGCAATCGCTTATGGGCAGCGCAAGCGGTGATAAAATCGATGCTGGAAGAATTATAAAAAAGCAGAAAGCTTAAAGACTAAAGCTTTAAGCTTTCTGCTTTCAACTTTAAGCTCAAAAAAATATGAAACAACTTACCATCATAAAAATTGGCGGAAACGTAATCGATAACTCTGCCAATTTACATCAGTTTTTATTAGACTTTACGGCTTTGCCTGGCGATAAAATTTTGGTTCATGGAGGCGGTAAAATTGCAACCGAACTGGGTGAAAGTTTAGGTGTTGAAGCTAAAATGATTGAAGGACGTAGAGTTACAGATATTGAAACTTTGCGCATTGTTACAATGGTGTACGCTGGTTTGATAAACAAGAACATGGTTGCCCAGTTACAGGCTAAAGGCAGTAATGCTATTGGTTTAACAGGTGCAGATGGAAATATCATCAAAGCCAAAAAACGCCCTGTAAAAGAAATTGATTATGGTTTTGTAGGTGATTTGGATGAGCATTCTGTTTCTGCAACTACTTTAGATAGTTTGTTGAAAGCTGGATTGGTTCCTGTTTTGTGTGCAATAACGCATGATGGTGATACGCAGTTGTTAAATACCAATGCTGATACGATTGCATCATCGGTTGCGGTAGCAATGTCGGCTTTATACGAAACGCGTTTAGTATATTGCTTCGAGAAGAAAGGTGTGCTGAAAGATGTAAATGATGATGATTCTGTAGTTAGAGAAATTAAAACAGATGAATTTGAAGGTTTGAAGGCTGATGGAACAGTGCAAGGCGGGATGATTCCTAAATTGCACAATGCTTTTGAGGCGATTAAAAAAGGTGTTTCCGCAGTATATATTGGCAAAGCCGATGAATTAAATGAACTTGCTGAAGGAACTTTTGGAACGAAGATGAACCCCTAAATCCCCTAAAGGGGACTTGGTATGGAGGATAGGTTTATTGCAATAATTTAATCTCTCCGTCATTGCGAGGCACGAAGCAATCTCCTTTTAGCAGTTTGGTGGGGAGAGGTCACTTCGTTTCTAGCAATAGCGAGAGTAATTTAAACCTGATAGAAGCGGAAATACTTTTTTGCAGAACAAACCATAAAGATTGCCACGTCGTTTCTCCTAACACTAACAAGATAGAATGCATGACAGGTGTTTAAAAAAGATTGAAGTGGATAGCAGGACTGACAATAATAGGATGACTGAACTTGCTTTTCAAACATCGATTATACGCTGTACGACAATTAAAATAGTTTAACCAACTAAACCAAATAAACGAACCACATGAAGAAAATAGCCATAATTGGTAGCGGAAATATCGGATTATCTTTAGCAAAAGGCTTAGTGAAGGCTGATTTCGCTAAAGCTGGCGACATTACGCTTACCCGTAGAAATATCGACCATTTAAAGTCTTTTGCTGAAGCTGGGTTTGTTGTGAGTAACAATAATAAACAAGCAGTGACTAACGCTGATGTGGTGATTCTTGCTGTGTTGCCCCAGCAGTTAAATGCGGTTTTGGATGAGATTAACTCATCGATTGATTCAGCTAAACATTTGGTTATTTCGGTAATTTCAGGTGTAAGTTGTGCTGCGGTGCGTGAGAAATTAGGCGATGATGTGGAGGTAATCCGAGTGATGCCGAACACTGCAATTGCAATTGGTCAATCGATGACTTGTATGGCGAGCGATAATGCATCGGCGGAAAATATTGCTGAGGTGACTAAAATGTTCGAAACGGTTGGTTCGGTAGTGAAAATAAACGAAGACTTAATGACTTCTGCTACGGCACTTTGTGCTTGTGGAATTGCATTTTTCTTGAGGGCCATCAGAGCGGCATCGCAAGGTGGTGTAGAAATTGGTTTCCATGCCGATGAAGCGCTTAAAATGGCGGTTCAAACTGCAAAGGGTGCCGCCGATTTACTTTTATTACACGGCACACACCCGGAATCAGAAATAGATAAGGTAACTTCGCCGAAAGGTTGTACCATTGCTGGTTTAAATGAAATGGAACATAATGGTTTTAGCTCATCATTAATAAAAGGTATAAAATTATCGGCCTTAAAAGCAGGGAATTTGTACGTAAAAGAAGCTTAAAGGTGGAAGGTTAAGGGTGTAGGGTTTAGGCTCTATATCTTAATACTTGATACTAACTACTCAATACTATGTTGTTAGAAAATATACAAAAAGAAAGTCTGGATTTATTGCGACAGCTAATTCGCATCCAGTCTTTTAGTAAAGAAGAAGACAGAACTGCGAATTTAATTGCTCAGTTCTTAGAGGAGAGAGGGATTAAAACCCAGCGTAAAATGAATAATGTTTGGGCATACAATAAGCATTTCGATGCAAGTAAGCCCACCGTGTTGTTGAACTCTCATCATGATACAGTTAAACCCAATTCTGGTTATACCCGCGACCCTTATGATGCTGCCATTGAGGGCGATAAATTGTTTGGCTTGGGCAGTAATGATGCCGGTGGTTGCCTGGTTTCGTTAATCGGAGCGTTTTTATATTATTACGAACAGGAAAATTTAAAATACAACATCTGTTTGGCCGCAACGGCTGAAGAGGAAATTTCTGGAAACAATGGTTTGGAATTGGTTTTACCAGATTTAGGTGAACTTGAATTTGGAATTGTTGGTGAACCAACGGAAATGAACCTGGCCATCGCAGAGCGTGGATTGTTGGTTTTGGATTGTGTATCTCATGGTAAAGCAGGTCACGCGGCCCGGGAAGAAGGTGAAAACGCCATTTACAAAGCGTTGAAAGATATCGAATGGTTCAGGAATTACCAGTTCCCTAAAGTATCTGAAGTTTTTGGTCCGCTGAAAATGACGGTGACCATTATCAATGCGGGTTCACAGCATAACGTGGTGCCTGCAAATTGCACTTTTACGGTTGATGTTAGGGTTACTGATGCCTACACCAATGAAGAAGTTTTAGAAATTATCCGTGCCAACGTAGATTGTGATGTAACACCGCGTTCGATTCGTTTGAAACCATCATCAATAGATAAAAACCACCCGGTGGTTCAGGCAGGTGTGGCCTTGGGCAAAACAACTTATGGTTCGCCTACCACTTCAGACCAGGCTTTATTGGATATTCCGTCAGTAAAATGTGGACCAGGTTTTTCTGGTCGCTCACACATGGCTGATGAATTTTTATATGTTCGGGAAGTCGCTGAGGGTGTGGAGGGGTATGTGAATATGTTGAAACCAGTAGTTTTAGGTTAATTGGAACAAATCGTCATTGCGAGGCACGAAGCAATCTTTATGCGTTTGTATTCAAAAATGATAAACTTAATTTAGAGATTAAATTGAATAAATACTTACAAGTTTTATTAGGCGCATTTTTAGGTATCGGCTCTGCTGTAATTTTTGGTAATGATGAAGCGCTGAAAACTTTTATCTCATTTACTATTCCTTTTTTTGCTATATCTCTAATAAATAATTCAGAGCATAATGATGGCATTTCTCCTTTTGGTATTGCATTAACAATATATATAATAGGAGGAGTTGCTGTGGGTGTAGTTTCTATAATTTCGGATGTTATAGAATATTTGCCGTTTTTTATTTTAATTGCGGTTATTGTAGGTCTATTCTTTTTATATGCTTTATTAACAAATAAAAAATCGTAATTATGAAGATTTGGCAAAAGAATATAGATGTAAATAAGTTTGTAGAAAGCTTCACGGTTGGAAAAGACCGTGAACTCGATTTACAAATGGCAAAGTTTGATGTGTTGGGTTCTTTGGCTCATACCCAAATGCTGGAAACCATTAATTTGCTAACCGCTGATGAATTAATAACTGTTCAGCAAGCGCTAAAAAATATTTACACAGAAATTGAAGCAGGCAACTTTACCATTGAAGATACCGTTGAAGATGTGCACTCGCAAGTAGAGTGGTTGCTCACACAACGTATCGGTGAAGCAGGTAAAAAAATTCATAGCGGTCGCTCACGTAATGACCAGGTTTTGGTTGATTTAAAACTGTTTTTCCGTGCTTGTATTGAAGATATGGTTAATCAAACATCAACTTTGTTTAACCAACTGATAGAATTAAGTAATACGCACAAAGATAAGTTGATGCCGGGTTACACGCATTTGCAAATTGCCATGCCATCATCTTTCGGTTTATGGTTTGGTGCTTATGCCGAAAGCCTTGCCGATGATATGGAATTGATGCTTGCCGCCTGGAAAATCACCAATAAAAACCCATTGGGCTCTGCAGCTGGTTATGGTTCTTCTTTTCCGTTAAACAGAACTTTAACCACTAATTTATTGGGTTTCGAAAGCTTAAATTACAATGTGGTTTATGCGCAAATGGGCCGTGGTAAAACCGAAAGAATTTTAGCACAAGCGATGAGTGCTGTTGCAGCAACCTTAGCTAAAATGGCGATGGATGTTTGTTTGTTTATTAACCAGAACTTTAGCTTTATCAGCTTCCCTGCAGAACTGACAACAGGTTCGAGCATTATGCCGCACAAAAAGAACCCTGACGTTTTTGAACTGATTCGTTCTCGTTGCAATAAAATTCAGGCTTTGCCGAACGAAATTGCCATGATGATTACCAATTTGCCATCAGGTTATCACCGCGATTTACAGTTGTTAAAGGAAAACCTTTTTCCGGCAATTACGTCGTTAAATGAATGCCTTGAAATCGCAACCTTTATGTTTCAGAACATCACCATAAAAGATGATATTTTGAAAGATAAGAAATACGATTATTTATTTAGCGTTGAAGTGGTTAACGATTTAGCTTTGCAAGGTGTGCCGTTTAGAGAAGCCTATAAAATTGTTGGCGAACAAATAGAAAATGGTACTTTTGCCCCATCGAGCCAAATAAATCATACACACGAAGGAAGCATTGGCAACCTTTGTAACGAACAAATTGCTGCGTCAATGCAAGCAGTTTTATCTCAATTTGGTTTCGATAAAGTGAATAAAGCAATAGAAGATTTAATCCGTTAATTCATCATTGCAAAGACTGAAATTATACAATAGCTAATTATTAAGATTGCTTCGTGCCTCGCAATGACGCATCAGGCGACAAAAAGATTAACATATGAAAGTATCAAAGTTAGCCAGTGCTTTAATTGGCTCAGAAATTATAAAAATTGGTAACGAAGTTAACGACATGAAGCGCAAAGGTGCATCAATCGCTAACTTAACTATTGGCGATTTTGATTCGAACATCTATCCAATTCCAACAGAATTAAAAGCAGGAATTGTAGATGCCTATAATGCAAATCAAACCAACTATCCGCCAGCTGATGGTGTTTTACAATTAAGGGAAACTGTTTCAGAGCTATTAAAGGATAGATTTGGACTGGAATATAATACCAATAGCATTTTAGTTTCTGGCGGTTCTCGTCCGTTAATATATGCAGCTTATTTAGCGGTAATTGATCCGGGTGATACGGTAGTTTTTCCTGCACCATCTTGGAATAACAACCATTATTGTCATTTAACTTCTGCTAAATCAATAGCGGTAGAAACTGATGCAGCGCATAACTTTATGCCAACTGCAGCGCAATTAAAACCACATTTAAAAGGCGCCACGATGTTGGCTTTATGTTCACCATTGAATCCGACAGGAACGATGTTCGATGCAGATTCATTAGCTGAGATATGCGATGTGATTTTAGAAGAAAATGCGTCTCGTGGCGCAGATGAAAAACCTTTATATTTAATGTACGACCAGATTTATTCGCTTCTAACTTTTGGTAAAGAGCATGTAAATCCGGTTTCTTTACGTCCTGCAATGCGTGAGTTTACCATTTTTGTTGATGGTACTTCGAAATGTTTGGCTGCAACTGGCGTTCGTGTAGGCTGGGGTTTTGGTCCGGAAGATATTGTGAACAGAATGAAAGCTTTGGTTGGCCACATGGGTGCATGGGCACCAAAAGCAGAACAAGTTGCCATGTCAAACTATTTTAACGATAAAGCACAGGTTGATACCTTTTTAACCAGCTTTAAAGCTCAAATTCAAGATAGCTTAAATGCACTTTACAACGGCTTCAACGAATTAAAAAGCGAAGGTTTTAATGTTGATGCCGTTGAGCCAATGGGTGCCATTTACCTAACCATCAAAATCGATTACATCGGGAAAACAACAGAAGATGGTCAGCTTTTAAAAGACAGCGCCGATGTAAACTTCTATTTAATTAAAGAAGCCGGTGCTGCATTGGTTCCATTCTCTGCTTTCGGTAATGCGCACAGTATGCCATGGTTCAGGGCTTCAGTAGGTGCTTGTACGCTTCAGGATATCAAAGATATGTTGCCAAGAATCAAAACTGCGCTCAGCAAACTAAAATAAGCAATTTGAGCACCCAATCAAACAATCTGTTAGCTTGGGTGTTCAAATTAAGTTCTCATCTAAATGCTCTTATGGAAAATAAATATACGCCTCAGGGATATGCTTCAACATCAGCAATCCTCATTACACTTGCTATTGGAATTTTAGCATCCATCATACTCCCTATCATATACATCATTCTAGGTAGGCTAATACCAAATATCTGGTTCATCGCCATTATCGCTTTTTTTGCTGGGTATGGGTCTTGGTTTTTTCATCGATCTTGGTGTAAAAATCGGAAAGCTCAGAAATCGGAAAATCGTTACTGCAATTGCCGTTTTTTGTGGGTTATTTGCCTTTTACGTTCAGTGGGTATTTTTCGATACGTTAATCTATAGCCAAAAAGGATTTACCTTTAGCCTAAATGCAACTGATATTAAGTTATTAGCGGATGATTTCTTTTTCCTTTTTACCCATCCTAATATTCTCTTTCAGGAAATTGTAAATCTTAACGAAGTCGGATCATTTCGAATAAAAGGAACTGATACGGTAAGCGGTTTGTTGCTGTGGGTAATTTGGGCAGGCGAATTTATATTCATCCTTGGCGGAATCATATTTTCTGTTTTAAATGGTCAGGTTATTAAACCATACTCTGAGATAAATGACCGGTGGATGATCAAGCGTAAGACGCTAAACCGTATTCCCATGGTTGAAAACAAAGAGCACCTTTTGAATGAGCTAAACAACCGAAATTTTGTTGTTTTGAATGATCAGCCATCGCTGATGAATGAAGCTAATTATGCGGAAGTAATTATTTTTGAATCAATGGGCGACCCAACAAAATATATTAGTATTTTGAATGTTTCAAATCCTACCGGTAAAGCAAAAGATAAAAAAATGACTAATGTTATTGCGTTTTATCCGCTTCAGAACGCAAATATATGATCATATTTAATTTAAGGTAAAATTAACAAACCCTATTTCAGATTAATGAAATGGGGTTTGTTGTTTTGTTGAAAATCTAGAAGTACGGATTCAGTTGTAATTAGTAAACCATCTAAAGCCTGCATTTTTAATAAATGGTTTTGAGTCAAACAGAAAAACACTTACCTTTAATTTAGAGGCGGATGGTAAATAAGTAGTGGTGATTCAACGCATCTACTGATTTTAAAGATTGAAATTCAAACATACCCGCATATCGATATCAAATACCAAAGGAAAACACCTAGCTGTAATAGTAATTACGTCACTTATGAGAAAAATCAACATCATTTTTACCTCTATCATTTTGTTTTCATTAAACGTTTTAGCGCAGGAGCCAACACCACAATGGCGGCCAAACTATCATTTTACCTCACCAGCAAACTGGCTTAATGATCCCAATGGGCTGATTTATTTCAATGGAGAATATCATCTCTATTTTCAATATAATCCTTTCGAGAACAAATGGGGACACATGAGTTGGGGGCATGCCACTAGCAAAGATTTGATCAATTGGAAAAACCTGCCTGTTGCCATACCAGAACGGATCACAAAAGATACGACAACAATGATTTTCTCGGGCTCAGCAGTTTTTGACAAAAAAAACGTAAGCGGTTTGGGGAAAGGAAAGGGGCCGCTTTTAGCCTTTTATACAGCCGATTTACCTAAGCAGAAAAATGAATCGCAATATCTGGCTTTTAGTAATGATGGCGGCTTAACCTTTACCAATTATGCCGGAAATCCCATTATCGATTTAAATAAAAAAGATTTTCGCGACCCAAATGTTTGGTGGCATGAAGCTTCGAAACAATGGATTATGACAGTGGCCATGGTTGATGAGCATTTGACCAGATTTTATGGCTCCACAAACCTGAAAGAATGGACAAAGTTGAGCGACTTTGGTAATCAGGGTGATATCGGTAGCGGTTGGGAATGTCCTTTTATTATTCCACTACCCGTTGATGGCAATCGTAATCACGTTAAATGGGTATTGGCCGTTTCTTTATTTACGAAGAAAGGACCATCAATGCAGTATTTTGTTGGAGATTTTGATGGAAAAGACTTCAAAAACGATAACGATGAGAAATTAACCTTATTGGTTGATGATGGCGACGCCTTTTATGCTGCCATACCATGGAACGATGCACCTAAAAATCAGAAAATTTTATTGGGCTGGTTGCAGCCTGGCGGCAAGGAAACTTTCCCATGGAAAGGCCAGATGTCTATTCCTAGAGATTTATCACTAAAAACTACCCCAAACGGAATCAGATTATTTCAGCAACCATTAAAAATCATTACCGATAAGCTGAAAAATCATTCAAGAGAAAAAGTTGCAAAGAAGAAGAATATCGGTTTAAGTGGCGAAACGTTCCTGGGGCCAACATTAAATTCTTACTGGATTGATGCAGAGTTTTCGATCAATGAAGCTAAAAATATTGGGTTTAAACTTGCGCAGTTAAAAGATAATAAAGGTACTTTGTTAAAAGAAGTTGAAGTAGGTTATAACGTAGCGAAGAAACAGATCTATGTAGATTGTTCGCGTTCAGAAAAAGGAATTAAAAATGATAAAAACCTGATTCAAACCGCAACGGTGAATCCGGTTGATGGAAAAATTAAGTTCCAAGTTTTGTTCGATAAATCTTCTTTGGAGGTTTTTGGAAATGGTGGTGAAAAAGTAATCACAACCATGGTATTTCCTGAAGAAAAGGCAACAGGTTTATCTGCTTTTACTGTAGGAGGAAAAGCAACCTTAACGAATTTGAAAATATGGAATTTGGATAAATAAGCCCTACATCAACGAAGTAATGTGCTGCGTTAACTTCACAAAATCATCAACAGTAAGTTGCTCGGCCCGTTTTTCAAAATAAATATGATCATCCATTTTATCTTTTGGCATCACTGCAGAAACCGCGTTACGCAAAGTTTTTCTACGTTGGTTAAAGCCGGCTTTTACCACACGCCAAAATAATTTTTCATCACAATCTAATGTTTCTACTTCATTTCTGGTTAAGCGAATCACCGCCGAATGTACTTTAGGTGGAGGATTGAAAGTACCTGGTTTTACCGTAAAAAGATATTCGATTTTGTAGTAGGCCTGAAGAAAAACACTTAAAATTCCATAATCTTTTGTGCCTGCCGGCGATGCACACCTTTGAGCCACTTCTTTCTGGAACATGCCAACCATTTCCACAACTTTATGGCGGTTGTCTAAAATCTTAAATAATATTTGCGAAGAAATATTGTAAGGGAAATTTCCGATAATGGCAAACTGGCCCGGAAAAATCGCATTAAAATCCAGCTTCAAAAAGTCTCCGTTAATTAGCCGGTCGCCGAGTTGGGGATATTTTTCATTCAAAAAATGAAAAGATTCGGTATCAATATCAATTAAGTAAGTTTGTAAATCCTGGCGTTGCAACAAAAAATCAGAAAGAATGCCCATTCCAGGACCAACCTCCAAAACCTGATTGTATTTATCGGTATTCACCAAACTTTCTACAATGCGGTTGGCAATGCCTTTATCCGTTAAAAAATGCTGACCTAAATGTTTTTTCGCTTTTACTAAACTCATGGCAACAAAGGTAATGATTTAAGGTGGAAGCTATAAGCTTTAGGATGTAAGGTATGGCAATTCAATTTACAAACGCTTTACCTTAAACCATCCATCCTATGCCTTATTTATCAAATCAAATCAGTAATTTGCGCTAAATTTTCCACTAATTATGAGCAATAAACTTAAAATTGGCATCAGTATAGGCGACGTGAACGGTATCGGTTTAGAGGTAATTATTAAAACATTATCCAATCCTGCTATTTTAAATTATTGTACTCCAATTGTTTATGGTCATACCAAGGTTTCCTCTTTTCATAGAAAGGCGAATAACCTTGGCGATTTCAGCTTTAACGTAATCAATCACGCCAATCAGGCGCAATTGAAAAAAGCCAACATGATTAACTGCTGGGAAGAAGATGTAAAAATTGAGCTTGGCCAGGTAACGGCTACAGGTGGAAAATATGCACTTTTATCATTAGAAAGGGCAACGGCCGATTTAGTAGCTGGCGACATTGATGCTTTGGTTACGGCTCCCATCAATAAACACAACATCCAATCAGAAACATTTGCTTTCCCCGGTCATACCGAATATTTGCAGGAGAAGAGTGGGAGTAAGGATGTATTGATGTTTTTGATTAGCGAAAATCTACGTGTGGGTGTGGTTACCGGTCACATACCTGTTAAGGATGTGCCTACATCAATCACCAAAGAAAAAATTCTTAGCAAACTAAAGCTGATTAATGATAGCCTTAAAAAGGATTTCTGGATTGAGAAACCGAAAATCGCAGTTCTGGGGTTAAACCCTCATGCCAGCGACAATGGTTTATTAGGGGCAGAAGAAGCAGAAATCATCACGCCTGCAATTCAGGAAGCTTACGATAAAGGTTTAATGGTATTCGGACCTTATCCTGCCGATGGTTTCTTCGGGAATGGCAGCTATAAAAAGTTCGATGCGGTTTTGGCCATGTATCATGATCAGGGTTTGATTCCTTTCAAAACTTTGGCTTTCCATAATGGTGTAAATTATACCGCAGGATTAAAATTTGTGCGTACCTCTCCAGATCATGGTACCGGCTATGATATTGCGGGTAAAGATTTAGCCGATTCAACTTCATTCACCGAGGCTTTGTTTTCTGCCATTCATATCGTTAAAAATCGCAGGGAGCAGGAAGAAATGTTGAGTAATCAATTACGTGGCGGTGGAAAAGTGGTAGAAACACAGTTCGACATTAAAGATGATGCTTCGTAAAGCTTAACCCTAAAATACAAGTTTTAATTTTTTAGAAAAGCAAGGTACTGTATTTCATCGGTTCCGGTAGTCCTGCTATTCGTTGCAATCTTTTTAGTGATGGTCATGCCGAGCTTGTCGAAAAGCTGCAACAAAAAAGTATTTCCACTTCTATCAGGTTTATTTTTGTTAAAATTGTGTTTCAAATTTAAACGAAATGAGCAAAATTTCTTCCATTTTAAAACCCGAAGAGTTAACGTGGTTAAATCTCGATAATGAAATTGTAATTGTTGATGCCAGCGCCGGGTCAAAAGCCCGCTATGATGAACAACATCTGGCTGGTGCAATTTTCGTAGATGTTAACGAAGATTTAGCCAATATCGGTGACTTTGCTATAGGTGGACGCCATCCATTGCCAACGTTCGATCAATTTAGTAAAGTTATACAGAAACTTGGGATCACCAAAGAAAGTCATGTCATCATTTATGATGATAAAAATGGAAGTAATGCAGCAGCCAGATTTTGGTGGATGTTAAAATCAGTTGGACATGAGAAGGTGCAAGTAATCGATGGAGGTTTTCAAGCTGCGGTAAAAGCGGGTTTCCCTGTTACCAATAAGGTCGAAATACCAAAGTCGGTTGATGAGTACGAGGTTCAAAATTGGAATTTGCCGCTATCAGATATTAATGAGGTAGAAAAGGTAGCTAAAAACGATGATCATATTGTGATCGATGTACGTGATGCCAATCGTTATGCAGGCTTAACAGAACCAATCGATACTATTGCAGGCCACATCCCTGGTGCCATTAATATTCCATTCACCGAAAATTTAGATGCTGATGGACGTTTTTTAGAACCAGACATTTTAAACGAAAAATATACTGCAGCCTTAGAGAACGTTGATTTAAACAATGTAATCGTTCATTGCGGTTCGGGCATTACGGCCTGTCACACGTTATTAGCCATGGATTATGCAGGTTTACCGATTCCAAAACTTTACGTAGGCTCATGGAGTGAATGGAGCAGAAACGGCAAGGAAATGGTTTTGGCTAATGGTTAGTATTCCTTACACAGCTTTTATAAGCTAAACCAGATCGATGTGTAAATCTGAAAGGAAAGCGGAACTTTCGAAACCAATGAAGCGAATAAATTGATTTTCAAAAATTTATTTAACGGGTTCTATTCTTAAATCACAGATTTGAATGTTAACAATTTTTAAAAAACATTTTTTATCTAATTATTTTATCCCTACATTTGCAGGCTAAAATTTTATAGTACTTTGAAGCCATTAAAACAATTTTCTATACCGTTTACCGGATTAAAATTGGGAGTTCATCACTTTGATTATGAGCTTGATGACCGCTTTTTTAATGCATTTGAGTATTCATTAATTAAAAGCGGAAATTTAAAGGTTGACCTGGAACTTGAGAAACAAGAGACCATGTTGCTTTTAAAATTCAAAGTTATTGGTACAGTAAATTTAGATTGCGATAAATGTTTATCAGAGTTTGCTTACCCGGTAAACTTGTACGAAAGACAAATTGTAAAATTTGCTGAAGATGAGCTGGAAAGCGATGATGAGGAAATCATCACGCTAAGCCGTAAAGATACCGAGATTGATATATCGGCACCTTTATACGAAATGATTAACGTGGCTGTACCTTATATCAAAAATTGCGAGCAGGCAGATAAAGATTGTGATCAGGAAATGATTGATCGTTTAGAACAACTCTCTATTGATAAGCAGGCAGAAGAAAACGAACAAACAAGCGACCCACGTTGGGAAGCCCTTAATAAGTTAAAAAAATAAATTAGATTATACACCAATGGCACATCCAAAACGGAAAATCTCGAAACAGAGAAAAAACAAAAGAAGAACACACTACAAAGCAGTGACACCTTCTTTAGCAACTTGCGCAGCAACAGGTGCTATTCACGTACCTCACCGTGCATACAACGTTGATGGTAACCTATACTATAACGGTAAATTGGTTATCGAAAATACTCAAATCGGGTAATTTTCTTAAAAAATTGTTTGTGTTTTCAGCGGCTTTAGTCATACCTTAGGCAACTGAAAAATCAGGGTTTACCTGAGCTTAACACAAACAGATTTTTTCTATGAAAATAGGCCTCGACATAATGGGCGGAGACTATGCTCCCAAAGCAATCGTTTTGGGAGCAATAGCAGCTCATCAATCGCTAAACGCCGGAGAACATTTGGTTCTTATTGGCGATACCGAACAGATTAAACCGATTCTCGCAGAAGAGGGTTTTAATCCGGATCACTTTGAATACGTTCATACTGATGAAGTGATTGGTATGGGCGAACATCCCACCAAAGCAATTGTTCAGAAACCAAACTCGAGCATCGCAGTAGGTTTTAATCTTCTAAAAGAGGGTAAAATCGATTCGTTTGCAAGTGCTGGTAACTCTGGCGCAATGTTAGTTGGCGCTGTTTTTAGCGTTAAAACTATCCCGGGCATCATCCGCCCTTGCTTATGCTCTATTCTTCCAAAACTTAAAGGCGGTACCGGCTTATTATTAGATGTTGGTGCAAATGCCGATTGCAAACCTGATATTTTATTACAGTTTGGTGTACTGGGTAGCCTGTATGCCGAAAATTTATTCAAAATTGATAACCCAAGGGTTGCGTTAATGAATATTGGTGAAGAAGATGAAAAAGGAAACATGCTAAGCATGGCTACTTTTCCGTTAATGAAAGATACCAATCTGTTTAACTTTGTGGGTAATGTAGAAGGTAGAGATTTATTTAACGATAAATCGGATGTAATCGTTTGCGATGGTTTTACCGGAAATGTGATGCTTAAACTGGCAGAATCATTTTATGTGATAACCATAAAAAAAGGGTTAAAGGATGAGTTTTTTGATCGTTTTAATTACGAACAGTACGGTGGAAGTCCGGTTTTAGGCGTTAACGCTCCTGTTGTTATCGGACATGGAATTTCTAGTCCGTTAGCTGTAAAAAATATGGTTCTTCAATCCAGAGAAATGATTACCACCGGATTGGTAGAAAAAATTAGAATGGCATTTAAATAATTTATTTAAAATTTTTCAAATGAGTAAAATTCACGCTGCTATTACGGCAGTTAATGGTTACGTCCCCGACTATGTGCTTACAAACGCAGAGTTAGAAACCATTGTTGACACTTCGGATGAGTGGATTACCAGCAGAACGGGAATTAAAGAACGCAGAATTTTAAAAGGTGAAGGTTTGGGTACATCAGATATGGCGGTTCATGCTGTAAACGGTTTACTTAAAAAAAGAGGTATTGATGCAAAGGAAATTGAATTGATTATCTTTTGCACCACTACACCAGATTTTACTTTCCCTGCTACCGCTAACGTTTTAGCCGATAAAGTTGGCGCAAGCAATGCCTGGGGTTACGATTTACAAGCGGCTTGTTCGGGTTTTATCTTTGGTTTATCTACTGGTGCATCATTTATTGAATCAGGAAGACACAAAAAAGTATTAGTGGTAGGTGGCGATAAAATGTCGTCAATTATCAACTATGAAGACCGTACCACTTGTATCATTTTTGGTGATGGTTGCGGTTGTGCTTTATTAGAGCCAAATGAAGAAGGTTTAGGAATTCAGGATTCTATCTTAAGAACTGATGGTTCTGGCAGAGATTTCTTAGGAATGAAAGCCGGTGGTTCAGTTAAGCCTGCCACACACGAAACTATTGATGCAAGAGAACATTTTGCACACCAGGAAGGTCCAACTGTTTTCAAATTTGCTGTAACTAACATGGCAGATGTAGCTGCAGAAATTATGGAACGTAACAGCTTAACAGCTGATGATGTTGCGTGGTTAGTGCCTCACCAGGCAAACAAACGCATTATTGATGCAACCGCTAACCGCATGGGTGTAACAACTGATAAAGTAATGATCAATATAGAGCGTTACGGCAATACCACTAACGGAACAATTCCTTTATGTTTGTGGGAATGGGAAAGCAGACTTAAAAAAGGAGATAACATTGTGTTGGCTGCTTTTGGTGGAGGCTTTACGTGGGGTTCAGTTTATCTTAAATGGGCATATAATAGCTAGTGGGTTGTATTGATGATTAGTTTTTTCGAATTTAACTAATCTCCCAAACAGCTAAAAAACCCAAATAACAAATAATAAAACAAAAAAAGTATAACTTAGTTAATTCATTTATACACTATTTTTTACATAACAAGGATTAAAAAATGGATATCAAACAAATACAGGAACTGATTAAATTTGTTTCTCGTTCTGGAGTAAACGAAGTTGCTATCGAGCAGGAAAACTTCAAGATTACGATTAAAACAAACCAGGCACCAACAGTTGTGCATGCTACCGTGCCTCAGGCACCGCTTGTACAGGCTGCTGCGCCAGTTGCAACAGCTCCTACTGCTCCGGTTGCAGCAACGCCTGCAGTACCAGTTGCAGAAGATACTTCAAAATACATTACGGTTAAATCACCGATGATTGGTACTTTCTACCGTTCATCAAGCCCTGATAAACCAGTTTTCGTAAATGTGGGTGATGAAATCAGCACTGGTAAAGTGGTATGTATTATTGAGGCAATGAAACTTTTCAATGAAATTGAAAGTGAAGTTTCAGGTCGTATCGTTAAAATTTTGGTTGATAATGCATCACCAGTTGAATACGATCAACCATTGTTTTTAGTAGAACCTATTTAGTAAACCGTCTTATTACGCCTCGGTTTCGTGTCGTCACGAACCGCTTAACACAAATGGTTCGTGGAGACACGAACCATGGCATTTAAACGAAAAATTATGTTTAAAAAAATACTAATTGCCAACAGGGGAGAAATCGCTTTGCGTATTATCCGCACCTGTAAGGAAATGGGCATCAAAACGGTTGCTGTTTACTCTACCGCCGATCGCGAAAGTTTACATGTACGTTTTGCTGATGAGGCTGTTTGTATTGGTCCTCCTCCAAGTAAAGATTCTTATTTAAATATTCCAAATATTATTTCAGCGGCAGAATTAACTAATGCTGATGCCATACACCCAGGTTATGGGTTCTTATCAGAAAACGCTAAGTTTTCAAACATCTGTCGCGAGTACGGTATCAAGTTTATTGGTGCCACGCCTGAACAAATCAATGGCATGGGCGATAAAGCTTCTGCTAAAGAAACAATGAAAATTGCTGGTGTACCAACAATTCCAGGTTCTGAGGGATTATTAACCAGCGTTAAAGAAGGTATCGCTATTGCGAACGAAATGGGTTATCCGGTTATTCTTAAAGCTACTGCCGGTGGTGGTGGCCGTGGGATGCGTGTAGTTTGGAAAGATGAGGAGTTCGAAAATGCATGGGATAGTGCTCGTCAGGAATCTGGTGCTGCTTTCGGTAATGATGGTTTATATTTAGAGAAATACATTGAAGATCCTCGCCACATTGAAATCCAGATTATCGGTGATCAGTTTGGTAAAGCTTGTCACCTATCTGAACGTGATTGTTCCATTCAACGTCGTCACCAAAAGCTGGTAGAAGAATCTCCATCACCATTCATGACCGAAGAACTTCGTGTAAGGATGGGAGAGGCTGCTATTAAAGGAGCACAAGCTGTAAATTATGAAGGTGCTGGTACAATAGAATTTTTGGTTGATAAACACCGCAACTTCTATTTTATGGAAATGAATACACGTATTCAGGTAGAGCATCCGGTTACTGAAGAAGTAATCAACTTTGATTTAATCAAAGAACAAATTAAAGTGGCTGCTGGAATTCCAATCTCGGGTAAAAATTATTTCCCTGATATGCATGCAATTGAATGTCGTATCAATGCTGAAGATCCTGCGAATAATTTCCGCCCTTCACCAGGAAAAATCACTAATTTCCATTCTCCGGGTGGTCATGGTGTGCGTGTGGATACCCATGTTTATGCTGGTTATTCTATTCCATCAAACTACGATTCGATGATTGCAAAGTTAATTTGTGTGGCGCAAACCCGCGAAGAAGCAATTTGCACCATGGAACGTGCTCTGGGTGAATTTGTAATTGAAGGCGTAAAAACAACTATTCCTTTCCACTTACAATTGATGAAAGACCCGAATTTTAGAGCCGGTAATTTCACCACAAAATTTATGGAAACATTCGAATTTGTAGATTCACAATAATTAAAATCAATATTTCAGAAAGCCAGGTTTGCAAAATCCTGGCTTTTTTTGTTTTTAGCTGATAGAAGAATCTGAAAATTTCATCGAAAAAAATTCATATTATTAACCTAACCTTGTAGCGTTTAGGAGATTACACTCGTTTCTAAGTTAAAACCCTCAAATATGAAAAAATATCTAATTAACGTACTGCTGCTTCTGCTTGTTGCCGCATTTACTCAATGTAAGAAGGATGAATATGAAGTGATCAAACTTACAAAAATGATCACGGTTGAGCAGATGAGAGCCCTGCCGGTAGGTTTAACCAAAGCAACAGAAACAAAAAAAACAGGTAAAATTTATATTTACAATGATTATCTTTTTATAAACGAACCAGGAGAAGGTATTCATATTTACAATAATATTAACCCCAATGCACCTGTAAACACTGCCTTTATACAAATTCCGGGCAATGTAGATCTTGCCATTCAAAATAATATTCTTTATGCTGATAGCTTTATTGACTTGCTTGCTTTTGATATTTCAAATATGAATAGTATTAAGCAAGTTAAAAGGGTAAATGATGTTTTTAAGCAAGTTTATTCTGCTGGTGTTCAAAAATATCTTTTTTATACTAAAGATACCGTGGTAAAGAAACAGGTTTACAAGGGAGGCGTCGTCAATGATATCGCAGCCTATTCCAGTTCTTCTTCTCAAGGCGGTTCTTATGGTCAGGGCGGCTCGATGGCAAGATTTACTTTAATGAACGACTATCTCTACACGGTTGGCTTGTATGAGTTAGGCTTGTTTGATGTGAAAAATGCTTCCAATCCATCTTTTATAAAATCAATTAATTTAGGCTGGGGAGTGGAAACTATTTTTCCTTACGATAATAAATTGTTTATTGGCACTAATACCGGAATGCATATCTTTAATGCTACCGATGCCGCCAACCCGGTTAAGCTATCTACTTATAGCCATATTTTTGCCTGCGACCCGGTAGTGGTACAAGGAAAATTCGCTTATGTTACTTTGCGGACAGGTAATAACTGCAGGCAAGCAAGTAATCAACTCGAAGTGGTTGATATTGAAGACCCAACAAAACCTAAGCTACTTATAGCATACCCTATGCAAAATCCTCATGGCTTAAGCGTAAATGGAAATAATTTATTTTTATGTGAGGGCAATTTTGGTATTAAGAGCTTTAATATCACTGATAATAAAGCGATTGGAAATAATATGCTTCAGCATTTGCAAAATATAAAAAGTTTCGACGTGATTGCAGGGCCGAAATCATTAATCGTAACCGGTGATGACGGTGTTTATCAGTTTAATTATAGTAATGCATCCAATTTAAGGCAGTTAAGCCTGATCAAAGTACAGAAATAGATTATCACCCGTTTACTAGATGATATTTATATATGCTTTTTGTTAAATAATATAAACTATTTCTATCTTTAACACGTAGATACCATTCTATTCAATTAGAATGGTATTTTTGTTTTCAACATGAGCGACACTAAAAAAACTTCCCTTACAAAAGCTATAGGACAAAAGAGTACAACCTTAGAGGCAGAAATGTCTTTTTTTTGACCATCTTGATGTTCTGCGTAAACATTTGATCCGAGCCGTAATTGCCATTGCCGTATTCACTGGTATCGCTTTTTACTTCAATGAATTTATTCTCGATAGAATTATTTTCGGTCCTAAGAAACCTGATTTCTGGACTTATCGCATGATGTGTAAACTGGTAGAGAAGTTTCCTTCGCTGGGTGCAGATATGTGTATCACCAAGATCAATGGAGAAATCATCAATACTGAAATGGCTGGGCAGTTTAATCTTCAGTTAAATGTCTGTGTAATGTGCGGTATTGTGGTGGGTTTCCCTTATTTGCTTTGGGAAATCTGGCGTTTCATCAAGCCCGCTTTACACGAAAATGAACGTAAATCAGCAAGTGGCTTTGTTTTTTTGCTTCGGTACTTTTCGTATGTGGTATCCTATTCGGTTATTTTATCGTTTGTCCGCTTTCCGTTAACTTTTTAACAGGTTACACGGTAAGTGAGGAAATTAAAAATACTTTCACTGTCGATTCATACTTATCATCAGTTGCCACGTTAACTTTAGGAACTGGTATTATTTTCGAACTTCCGGTAATCATTTTCATCCTTTCGAAACTTGGATTAATGACGCCGAAACTGATGCGGTCGAGCAGAAGGTATGCAGCTGTCATCATCTTAATCATATCAGCAATTGTGACACCAACGCCAGATATTATGACGATGCTGATTGTGGCTACGCCGCTCTTCCTGCTTTACGAATTGAGTATTTTTGTTTCTGCCTTTATCGAAAGGAAGAAGAAAAAAGCGGAGGCAGCATTTTACGCTAACTAACGAAAACATTACGAATACATTTTAGAATTCTATATAAATTTGGACATGTCTGAAACTAGAATTAAAATAGCGATTGGTGGAGATCACGCTGGTTTTGAATATAAAGAAGTGCTTAAAGAGTTCCTTAAAGATTACGAGATTAGGGATTTTGGTACCCATTCATTGGACTCCGTAGATTACCCTGATTTTGCACACCCTTTAGCCGCTGCTGTTGAAAACGGTGAATTTACTTATGGTATTTTGCTTTGTGGCTCTGCAAATGGTGTAGCCATTACTGCCAATAAACATGCAGGCATTCGTGCAGGCTTATGTTGGGAGAATGAGGTTGCCGCTCTGGTAAGAAAACATAATAACGCAAATGTTTTATGCATTCCTGCCCGCTTTGTTTCAGAAGAATTGGCAAAAGAAATTACCACTACATTTTTAAATACGGAATTTGAGGGCGGTCGTCATCAAACAAGAGTAAATAAAATTTCGTGCTAACCTTATCAAACTAAACTAACTATTACCCATAATGAATAAAAGATTTTTAACCCTAGGCTTAGCGTCGATACTGAGTGTTGGCTGCTTTGCACAAGTTAAACCACTTGCAGCGAACAAGGATGCAATTAGGTTTAGCAAAGCCATAAATCCTGAAAACGCTTTTAAACATCTTTCCGTTTTAGCTTCTGATGAATATGAAGGTCGTGAAACCGGTAAAAAAGGAGCATGGATGGCTGCAGATTATATTCGTGATTATTTTAAATCACTTGGATTAAAAGGCCCTGTTGATGGAGGATACTTCCAAAAAATTGACCTCGCTACTTATGCTGTTAGCGAAAGCATGTTAACCATTAACGGCCAGCCAAAACAAGCCTATAAAGATTATTTAATTACCAGTAATGCAGTAGGCTTAAACGGCTTTACTTTCAGTGCTGATGATATTGTTTTTGCAGGTTACGGCATCTCCAAAGATGGGTTTAATGAGTATGATGGCATTAACGTAGAAGGGAAAGTTGTTTTAATTTTTGCTACGGGAGATCCAACAGCAAAAGCTACAGATAAGGTTGATCGCCGTGCTGCAATGATGGCGAGACAGAAAAAATTAGGTTACCTGGCCCAAAATAAAGCGAAAGCTGTTATTCTAATCGATCCTACTGTTGATAATATTTCGCCAGAGCGTAAAGCATCATTAGAAGCTGGTCAGGTAGTGATGAGAACAGAAGAAGTGGTTG
This sequence comes from Pedobacter agri PB92, assembly GCF_000258495.1. Classification (GTDB taxonomy): domain Bacteria; phylum Bacteroidota; class Bacteroidia; order Sphingobacteriales; family Sphingobacteriaceae; genus Pedobacter; species Pedobacter agri. The sequence continues at coordinate 1,426 of NZ_AJLG01000026.1, read as the reverse complement.
AGCGGATGAAAAAGCAAAACCCGTTCACCATTATCAGCATTTCTACCGCAACAGCGAATGAAATTTTAAAAGCTGCGAATACTTCGGTTGATGCTTTTCAGAAAAAAGTTACTGAAAGCGCAAAACCTGCATCTCAAACGATAAACGTTGCCATTTCTGCAAGTGCGATGAAAAAGGGAACTGAAGTTCGTGGAGAAAATGTTTTAGGTTTCCTGGAAGGAACTGACCCGAAATTGAAGAAAGAAGTTTTAGTATTAACTGGCCATTATGATCACATTGGTATTACTCCTGAGGTGGAAGGACCAGACAAAATAAACAACGGCGCTGATGATGACGGATCTGGAACTACAGGTGTTCTTTTAATGGCAAAAGCATTTACTGATGCTAAAAAAGCGGGCAAAGGCTCAAAACGCAGCATTCTTTTCATGACTGTGGTGGGCGAAGAAAAAGGTTTGTGGGGATCGGATTGGTACTCACAGCATCCGATTTTTCCTGTAGAAAACACGATAGCTAACTTAAACACAGATATGATCGGCCGTATCGGCGAAGAATATTTAGGTAAACCAGATTCTGCCAACTACATCTATTCAGTAGGTTCAAACATGTTAAGCAGTGAGTTGGGTAATTTAAGTGAGCAGGTGAATGCTACTTATACCAAAATGAAATTAGATTATAAATACGATGATCCTCAGGATACACAACGTATTTATTATCGTTCAGATCACTATAACTTTGCTAAATTGGGCATTCCTATTATCTTTTATTATGATGGAATGTTGGAGCAAGACTATCACAGACCAGGCGATGAGGTAAGCAAAATCAACTTCCCATTGCTAACTAAGAGAGCTAAGCTTACTTACTTTACAGCATGGGAACTGGCAAACAGAGCCAAGCGCCCAGCGGTAGATAAAGATGGAAAAGGGAATCCAAAAAAAGGTAGTACAATACCTCAACCATAAAAATTGAGCCCCGACTAAAGCAGTCGGGGCTTTTTTATGCACATTACTTTAGGCCGTAAGAGAAATTCCTATCTTTGAATTATGATGAAAACTGCCGAGGAATTTTTAGAGAAATCTGATGAGAAAGCTTTTGATTTACCGCATCGTAAAACCATCAATTATAATATTGGAAAATACAATACGGCAGTAGAACGCGGGCTATCAAAATTCGAAAATCTTGAGGCTTCAAAAAAGAAAGCACACGTGATTAAATGGCGTGTGATGGAAAATCTTGATAAGTTTTTGCCTGAGTTTGAGTCTAACTTTCAACGTAGAGGAGGAAAAGTGATTTGGGCAAATGATGCCGCTGAGGCTCAGCAGGAAATTCTAAACATCATTAAGCGGAATAACGGCAAAACGGTGATCAAATCTAAATCAATGACCACCGAAGAAATCCATTTAAATGATTTCCTGGAAAGTAATCAAAT
>NZ_AJLG01000025.1 GCF_000258495.1 Pedobacter agri PB92 | reverse complement strand
AATTGAGATCAAAGGCTTACCTAAACTCACCGAAGTTGGAAATTCTCTAACCATGCAATAGTTTCAATGTCCAAATCGTTGGTAGGCTCATCCAACAATAAAATATCCGGATTGCCAAATAGAGCTTGAGCCAATAACACACGTACTTTTTGTGTATTATCCAGTTCCTTCAATAATTTATAGTGGTTATCTTCAGTAATACCTAAGTTGCTTAACATGGTTGCCGCGTTGCTTTCCATGTTCCAGCCATCCATTTCAGCAAAAAGATTTTCCAACTCTCCGGCACGTTCACCATCTTTTTCGGTAAAATCTTCTTTCATGTAAATGGCATCTTTCTCTTTCATAATGGCATAAAGTTCTTTATGGCCAATCATAACAGTTTCCAATACCGAAAACTCATCGAATTCGTAGTGGTTTTGTTTTAAAACCGCCATTCTTTCTCCTGGAGTAAAGGCTACGCTACCTGAAGTTTGGCTTACTTCTCCCGATAAAATTTTAAGGAAAGTAGATTTACCTGCGCCATTAGCCCCAATTACACCGTAGCAGTTGCCCTGGGTAAATTTTAAGTTAACATCTTCAAATAATGTGCGTTTGCCGTATCGTAAAGATAAATTAGAAACTGAAATCATATTAAATAGAAATAAGCCGCAAAGATAGGCAAAAAGGTTGAGGGTAAAAAGGTAGAAGGCAAAAGGTATGGGATTAATAATTTGAAAATGATCGTTCAGTATCTTTTGGCAATTGTAGTCCCGCTTTCACTTCAATCTTTTTGTTGTCGTCAGTTTGAGTTTGTTGAAGACTGCAACAAAAAGTATTTCCGTTCAATCGGGTTTATTTAACCATGGTTTGTGCTTTTGGCTAGAAAGACAACCCAAAGTACTATTTTGGCTAAAGCCAATTTGGCAAATGTTTTTATCCGTTGGTTGAAAACCAATGGTAATGAATCGCGTTAGGTTTAATGATTTAAAACCAATGGCAATGATAAGCCATTGCCTGTACATTTAACCCTTTCATTGCCGTCTGCTTCAGCTGACGGAATTCTTTTTAATTTTATCATTCATGCAAATGTTAACAGATCTCTTAGAAAAACCAGTTGGTAAAATAGAAGTGGAGCAGTTGGCCGCAAAAACTTCGGCGCAAACTTTTTCTGCCAAAGATTTAATCGATTTAAGTTTTCATCATGATGAACAAATTGGCTTCCGGGCTGCGTGGATTTTAGAACGTGTTTATTCCAATCATCAGGAGCGGTTTTTGCCTCATGCCACCTATTTCCTCCAAAAACTTCCGTTGCAACAAAATCTTTCTGCGTTACGCCATTACGTTAAAATTCTGGCTTTTATCACCAACAAAAAAACATCACCTGAAATTAAAGTCATCATAACAGATTTTGAAACTGACACGATTGTAGAAGTTGTTTTCGCTTGGTTAATTGATGAGCATGTTCCTGTTGCGGTAAAATCTCACTGCTTAAACATTTTAGCCAACCTCATATCTAAACATAACTGGATTAAAGAAGAATTAATTGATACAATGGAGTTTCTGTTAGATAAAGAAAGTATCGCTTTTTTTGCGAAGGTTAAACAGATCAGGAAACAGCTTAAGGTAAAAAGCTAAGAGTTTAAAGTGAAAAAGTGCCAGGAGTGGAGGAAATGTTTCGAAGTTTAAATTCGGTTTTCCGCGTAAATGTCTGCTTTTGCTTTTTTCTGCTGGCAAGACATTAAAACGTCAAATCTTTTTGTTTAAGACGTTTTATCAAGTGCTTTCAACTTTAATCTTTTTGCTTTTGACTATTTTTACAAAATGAGCAATTATGAAATCGTATCTCAGGTTATAAAAGAGCGACGCAGTATTTTTCCTGCCAGTTATATTAAAAAAGAAATTCCTGTTGAGGTAATTAATCAAATTTTAGAAACTGCGAATTACGCACCCACGCATAAGCTAACACAGCCTTGGCGGTTTACCGTGATCAGGAAAGCCGGCTTAGGAAAACTTGGTGAAGAACTTGGAAGATTATATAAAAATCTTGTATCGCCACAAAATTTCCTTCAGAAAAAATATGATAGTTTCGCTGAGAAAACGGAGCAGGCAGATTGCATTATCGCTATTAATATGGTCGTAACTGGTAAAATCCCGGAATGGGAGGAATTGGCTGCTGTTTCTTGTGCGGTACAAAATATGGCACTTACTGCCGAGAGTTTAAAAGTTGGAGCTTATTGGAGTTCGCCGCCACTAATTCACGATTTGGGCGGATTTTTAGGCCTGGCAGAAAATGAAAAATGTATTGGCCTCTTTTACATGGGCTACCACAACGAAAAACCCTGGACACCCAACCGAACCTCAATTGAAGAAAAGGTAAATTGGATTGAGGAGTAGCTCAGGCACCCATCATCGTTCGGAAATAATCATCATTCATTTTTACCGCAGCGAAGTGGAGAAATCTTTGTAATTACACAACCTATTTTAAAGGATTTCCCGACTTCGCTCGAAATGACGACTTTCGCACAGACCATTTTATTTTCAATATCAGCTAAATTTTTTCTTAATAACCATGTTTACTTTAAAAAATCAATTATTTCAGCTTTGCTTTACTCTTATTCAAAATAGGATAGAAAATATTGAATATTCTATGTTACAAGCCAGGCAAGCTTCTAACGATGATACCAAAAGCAGTGCTGGTGATAAGTATGAAACCACCCGTGAAATGATGCAGCAGGAAATGGATAGGAATAGCAAATTACTTTATGAGGCTGGGCAACAGAAAATCGCGTTGCAACAAATAGAAAACGTGGATGCTGCCAAAGAGGTTAAAAATGGCAGTTTGATTTTAACATCAAATGGAAATTTCTATATCAGTATTAGTGCAGGTGAGCTAAATGTAGATGGAGAAAAGTTTATCGCAGTATCTCAAGCTGCACCGATAGGGCGAGCCTTTCTCAATGCAAAGGTTGGAGATGAATTAAGTTTTAATGGAAATAAATATCTGGTAAAGGAAATTTTATAGATTTCACCTCTAAACTTTTAATTTTTAACAGTGTGGATTACATAGTTAAATAACACAACGGCATTCTATTTTATACCAAGTCTTTCAGCAAAGGCAGGAATTAAATAAGCTTTCAGTTCTGAGAAAGGAATAAAAACCACAATCTGCCCTTGTGCATAACTTGCTACCTCATAAGGATTATACATAAATGCCAATCCATTTCTATTGAAATAAAAGTTGTTATTAGGTTTCAGAAAGTTATCAAATAATACTTTATTTAATTGATCTTGCGGCTTAATATTGTATTGCTTTCTTAAGTTCTGCTCCAACAATTTTTGCAGGGAATTGGAATCAATTTTAACCACATCATTCAACACCATCTGTTTTTTGTTTTTTACATCGAGACAGAACATGGTGCTGGCATAATTTCCATGAGCACCACCAGTGTATGCATCTGTAAGATAGTCTACCACAACAAATCCATTTTCATTGTAAACAATGCTCTGCTGACTATCATCTGTATAATTCATCCAGGCTTCAAAACCACGGTCAGGCCCATCTTTTTGTTGCTTGGAGATTTGTTGTTTGTAATCGGCGAAATATGTTGAGGCCATTTTTTTAAAACCAGCTTCCCGATTTACATTTCCAGATTTTATTCCAGAAATACTCTTAAGCTGACCATTTAGCCAATTTCCAGCATCATCAGTTGATTTGGCCTGTAAGTACTCAAAACTAATGGTTGCCTGTGGCGATTTTTCCCGTTCAGCAAATGCTTTTACAGAGTCGGTATAAACACCTGTGATAAATTGGTAACTTCCTTCAGGATATTTCTCCGTTAACTGGATTGGGAAATTCTTTGTCCCCTTACCATCAGACCATGTTCCTTTGAAGCCATTTCCTGTCCATTTCAGCGCTAAATGATTTTGCTTGGCGTCCTGGTCAAAGTAATAATCGTAAAAGCTATTTTCAAATAAAACGAGGCTGTCTTTGCCCACCAAAGTATCAGTCGATAAATTTAACCATGGGCCATCGTAGTGATAATTGCCATCGTATTCACCTTCTAGTTTTTGCAAATTCATTACTACTGCCTTTCCGGCAATGGTACCTTCCAACCTTTTATAAAAATTTGCTGGCAATTCTGTTAAGGTAGCGGAAGTGCTATCCGAAGTTTCTTCAGTACTTTGGTTATTTTTTGAATTGGTACATGAAGCGAGAATTAAAAAACTTAAAAGTGTAAGATGGATATATTTTCTCATGATCATTTGCAAAGATATTCCCTTATTTTACAGATGAAACTATGATTTTGTTTTATTAAAGCTCTTGTTAATACTGTAATATAGGTTTTTGGCAGAGTACCTTCCCGGATCAATAATTCTGCGAATGGTGTACAGCGGATAGTTTTCATCACGGGCAGTAGATAAGATAAATGCTGCTTTAAAGCCATGTTCTTTTAACTTATGCAAATTCGCAGCCTTGAAAACACCATAGGGATAGGCAAAATACTCAACTTTTTTTCCAGTGATTTCTTCTAATTTTTTTGTGGGTTCATCTATCTGGGTTTTCCAGTCTTCATCTTTAAACTGAGCAAAATTTTTATGATCATAAGTATGACTTGCAATTGTATTGCCTTCATCAGCCAGCTGTTTGATGTTTTCTTTGGTCATGTAATTGATCCTTCCTTTTCTGCCAATAGAAACCGTCATGATAAAATAGACCCCTTTAAAGCCATACTTTTTTAAAGTGGTGTTGCCGACTGTAAACTGATCCATATCGGTATCATCAAATGTAATCATAATCGGTTTTTCGGGTAATTTAGCGCCATAAACCAGGTAATCATAAAGCTGGTCGGGTAAGATGGTATGGTAACCGCTATCAGCCAGCATCTTAATATGATCTCTGAATTTGTCTGGAGAAATGATGTCATCGCCTGCTCGCTTACTGTCACTAGCCAAAGCATTTCTAATTTGGTGGTAGCATAAAACAGGAACTTCTTTGCGTGCCAGAATGGTTTTGGCATCAGCTGGTTTTCTTTGTGATGTATCTGTTTTTAGGGTAGTGGTCGTTGTATCTTCAGTGTTTTTTTCTGTCGCTGTTTGATGGCCACAAGCGGAAATCAATAAGCCTAAAAATAAGATAAACGTGAGGGGGTGGGGCGCTGCTTTTAAATTTTTGTTCAATTTGTTATCAATTATTTCACCAAAGATACTGCGTTTTCAGATAAAATAAAGTCTTTTTCAAAGGTGTCCCATTGTTTTGGTGATATCCCTGATTTTAGTGCATTCCGTTTAAAAAAGCTATAATCTGTCGCTTCTGCTTTGGCCATTAAGCAGGTATTTAAAAATTTAAACATTTGCTTTTCTCCGATGATTTGCTCAAGGCCCCTCAGTAAAAACGGGCCATAGCTGTAGCGATAAGTGCCAGAAATATCGTTCATATCTATGATTGTGTTTAAAGGTTTTGCCTTGAAGTTTTTAAGCTGTTTGCCTCTATCCTGAAAATATTTCGTAGCAAATATTTTCCCGAATTTTTCTTCGCTGGCTTTTACTGATAAATACTCTGCGGTAGATTCCAGAAAAAACCAAAATAATGTTGAATTGGGTTGCAACACATTTCCAAAGTAATAATGGCCGATTTCATGGGCAATAAATGGATAATCTGTAGAATCTTTCAGTTGAGGTTTTTGATTATCAATCATGTCACCAAGCTTAATACCTGCAAAAGCAATTGTTGGAAAAGCAACGAAGCCCCAGCTGCGGCCTTTATTAAATTTTTCTACTGGTTCATGTTCTATAAAGACGTTTTTAGTATTGTAAGGGATTTTGAGATTTTTAGAGAAATAAGCTTTCATTTCAGCAATATTCTGTTCAAAAACAGATAGCTGTCTTTGATTCATATTGGTATTTAAAAATAAGGCGCCATCCGTTTTCTGTACACCATAATCGCCAACAAATAACATAGGGGCAATGGCAATATCAGATTTAAACCTTCCAGCTGGCCCAGACTGAGGTAAATCGCCATTTACAAAAATGGTTTTGGCACCCTTAGCACTTACCTGAATATTAAAGGTAACCTGCTCAATCAGCCGATCGTTTTTGATATCGTAAATAATTGGATACCATTTCGATTGATCAGCAGCTCGCATGGTTTTACCATTGAAAGCGATCAAACCTTTAAAATCTATAAAGTTTAACGTGTCAGTATAAATGGGGAAGGCGCCGGTATACAAAATATGGAGCCGCTTCGGATTCACCATCGTACTATCTTTAAATAGTGGTGCATAGGTTAAACCTTCGCCACGCATTGCCCCGCCGTAAAAACCAGAATATTTCAAGGTATTGTTGTCAACATCTTTAATCGCTTTAATATTGAATCCTTTATTCAAAACAATCTGATAATCTTTACCCAGATTTGGGATTTTGCTTAATGTAAAATCACAGGTAATCTGACCGGTTTTCATATCAATATCAACCTGGCCGTTAAGATGCGGTATTTGAGCAGATGCTATTCCTGAAATTAATGAAAGGATGAAGAAGGCAATTTTTCTCATGTCGTTTTTTGTTTAAAAAAGGAAAACCCCAGACAGTGCCGGGGTTTTGAGTATTTAAAAGCTGTTTTTAATGCTGTTGCTTAAAGTCTTTGGACTCCAGTAACCGCTGGCAATAATTCTGCGAATGGTGAATAATGGGTCTTTTTCGTCGCGTTTAGTAGATAGTTGATAAGCCATTCTAAAACCACGTTTTTTCAATTCAGGAATTCCTTCTGCGTTCCATAAACCGAATGGATAAGCAAATTCAGTCATTTTTTTGCCGGTTATTTCTTCCAGTCTTTTCGTTGGTTTGTCTAATTGTTCTTCCCAATCCTTGCCGGTGTATTTTTTAAAGTTTTTGTGGTCATAAGTATGTGATCCGATTACATTGCCTTCATCAGAAAGTTGTTTAATCTGATCGCTGCTCATATAATCTACAAATTTTCCTTTTTTGCCGATAGATACAGTCATAATAAAATACACTGCTTTATAACCCAGTTTTTTTAATGTTGGGTTTACAATAGTGAACTGGTCCAGGTCGGTATCATCGAAAGTAAGCATAATTGGTTTGCTTGGTAGTGCTGCTCCGGTATTTAAATAGGCATACAGCTGATCAGGCAAAATGGTATGATAGCCACTATCAGCCAACATTTTCATTTGGTCTTTAAAGTTTTGGATCTCTACAATATAATCTTTACCCACCTTGCCATCTGTAGGTTTCCAGTTCCTTACCTGGTGGTAGCATAAAATAGGTACCTGCTTTCTGGCCAGAATGGTCTTGGCATCAGCCACTTTAATTTTCGAAATATCTACAGGCGCTGAGGTGTTCTCTGCTGTTTTAGTTACCTGTCCGGTTGAATCGGTTCCATCGGTATTCCCGGTTTGAGAGTTGGATTGACAGCTGGTGAATAAAATAATGCCAGCAGCTATAATAGTAAGTAATTTGTATTTCATAGTATTTTAATTGCTACAAAACTATAAATTCTGGCAATTTATTATACACCCAATAAACTGGTGTTGATAAATAATTCAACCCTTAAAAATTTGATAAGCTAACTGTTTTATTACAATCTCCACCTATCATAATCAGCTTTTATTAAATAATTTAGCGCCTCAAACCAATTTTGATGAACAAACTTTACAAACTTTTTCTTTGTGCGCCGTTTCTATCCCTAACTGTTGCTGCACAAAATAAAACCTTTACGCTAACTGAAAATATCCAGGCGCAACCAAAGGCAAATTATCAACTTGCTTCGCGATTTTCTCCAAATAAATTAAAGAAAATGGTTTATTCCACCTCGGTTGATCCACATTGGCTGAAATTGAGTAATCGTTTTTGGTACACTTTTGAAAGTCCGAAAGGGAAATTTTGGTACCTGGTAGATCCGAATGCAAAAACAAAAAAGTTGATGTTCGATAACGCGAAAATTGCTGCTGGTATCACCTTAGCAGTTCGCGATCCCTTTGATGCAGAACATCTGCCTTTAGAAAACTTAAAGTTTGCTGCTGATGAAAAGAGTATTTCTTTTGAAGTGAAAAGCACAATTGATGAAGTAAAGCCTGACCGCAAGGATAAAAAAGCTGCCGATTCACTACAGAAAAAAATTTTCTCTTTCAAATATGACCTCGCTACAGCAAAGTTAACTGAAGTGCCAAATTTTAGTAAGCCTAAACCGAAACCAAGCTGGGGTTCAGTTGCTCCTGATTCATCTGCCATCATCTTTTCACGCAATTATAATTTGTATTGGATGGATAAAGAGAACTACAAAAAAGCGGTTAAAAATGAAGAAGACAGCACCATTGTAGAACATCAACTCACCAAAGATGGCATAAAATTTTATTCTTATGGAAGTGATGGTGATGGCGAGAATAATGTTGAGAATGAAAAAAATAATAAGAAGCGCCGCGGTGCCTATGTACTTTGGTCGCCTAACTCCAGATACTTCGTATTAGATCGTACTGACTCCCGTAAGGTTAAAGATTTATGGGTAATTAATAGTGTTACTGCTGGCCGACCAACTTTAGAAACGTACAAATATCAAATGCCAGGTGAGGCCGAAGCACCACAAGACGAAATTTTGCTTTTTGATTTCCCGGCAAAGTCTTACAAAAAATTAAATATATCTGCATTTAAAGATCAAAGCATTGGCGTCTGGGGTAAACCTTCATTAGCTAAAGATCGTGATAATGAATTTCGTCCTTCGATTTGGTTAGGCGATGATAGCAGATTTTATTTTTCGCGTACCAGCCGCGATTTAAAACGCATTGATATTGGTACAATTGATATTGCTACAAGCAAAGTGACTCCACTCATTGATGAGCGCTTCAATACTTACGTAGAGGTAAATCGCCCGGGATTGATCAATAATGGAAAAGAATTGATTCATTGGAGCGAGCGTGATGGCTGGGCTCATTTCTATCTTTTTGATGGGAACGGAAAGCTTAAAAACCAAATAACCAAAGGTTCTTTTCATTGCGAAAGTATTGTAAATATCGATGAGAAAAACCGAGTGCTTTATTTCACCGCAAATGGCAGGGAAGGCAAAGAAGATCCTTATTATTTACATCTGTATAGCATCAATTTTGATGGCTCGAATATGAAGCTGTTAAACGCTGGCAATTTCGATCATGCAGTGAGTATGAATGACAATAACAGCTTTTTTGTAGATAATTATTCAAGGGTAAATACGGCGCCAAAATCTACTTTGTATGACAAAAATGGTCATAAAGTAATGGAATTGGAAGCTACTGATCTTTCCTTACTAACGGCTGCAGGTTACAAGTTTCCGGAGCCTTTTACTGTGAAGGCTGATGATGGCGTAACTGATTTGTATGGCGTAATGTACAAGCCTTTTGATTTCGACCCAAACAAGAAATATCCTATTATTGAGTACGTTTATCCTGGCCCACAAACGGAAGCTGTAAACAAAGCTTTTAGTAAGAGCATGGACCGTACAGAACGTTTAGCACAGTTTGGCTACATTGTAATCACCGTAGGTAACCGTGGTGGAAATCCATCACGTTCTAAATGGTACCATACTTACGGTTACGGAAACCTGCGTGATTACGGATTGGCCGATAAGAAAACTGCAATTGAGCAATTGGCCTCAAAATACAGTTACATTGATGATACTAAAGTGGGTATTACTGGTCACTCAGGTGGTGGTTTCATGTCTACCGCGGCGATGTTGGTTTACCCAAACTTTTTTAAAGCTGCAGTTTCTAACGCCGGAAATCATGATAACAGTATCTATAACCGTTGGTGGAGTGAAAAACATCATGGCGTGAAAGAAGTTATTTCATTAAAAGGCGATACATCATTTAAATACAGCATCGATAAAAATCCTGATTTGGCCAAAAATCTGAAAGGGCACTTACTATTAATGCATGGCGATGTAGATAACAATGTGCATCCGGCAAATTCGATTCGTGTAGCGAATGCCTTAATGAAAGCCGGAAAACGTTTTGATTTTTTGATTATACCAGGGCAGCGACATGGGTTTGGCGATATGACAGAATATGCTTTCTGGAAATTGGCTGATCACTTCAACAAATATTTAATTGGAGATTTCTCAAGTCCGGAAGATGTCGATTTGTTGGAAATGGATCGCGATATCGAAAAGACCGGAAAGTAAATTCTTTTCAAATTTTAGTAATGATTACAGCGAAGGCTTGCATTTTAACGCAAGCCTTCGCTGTTTTGGGTTTTAAAAATTGTTCAAGTTTAAAATCTCAATGCGGTAAGCTGATTGGTAGTTATATGCTTTTATTTTGATCAATAAGTTGTACCATACTTTTGTTAAACAAAGATAGGCTGGTGTCTAAAGAAGCAAAAAAAACCTTATCCGCATTTTCTACTTCAACAAGTCCTTTTTGCAGCACATTTTCACCATCAGGAGTAAGACGAATTGTTTTTGCTCTGGTGTCAGTTTCGTGTTCTTGTCGCGTTACAAAACCTTTCTCCTGTAATGTTCGTAGAACCTTTGAAACCATCATTCTATCGGTATTACTCTGGTTTGCGATGTCAATTTGTGTAACTTCCTTATTTGTTTTTGAAAGCCAGCCCAACGCAGCAAGCAATACAAATTGTGTTTGTGTCAAATCCAATGGATCTAACACTTTCTTTAATTTACGTTGCCAGAGCATGGTAAGCTGTCCGAGCAAATAACCCGGACTATCATTCGGAGTTTTAAACTGAAATTCTATTTCGTTAGCCATTTTGATGGTGAAGCATTTTTGATGAAATTAACTCAAAATCTTTTTGATTGATTTCAAAGAAACCAAATCGAAATGGATAACCCCAACTTTTTTTATTAGGGATAAAATCTAAATCATCTATCAGCGGAAGAATTGAAACATTCTTACATTCAAAAAAATCAATTTCGCGTCTGGATGGATAAAAATCTGCAGACACTTTAACTGTATAAGTTTCTTCAGTTCTTACTGTTCCGATGGCTGTAAATTCCTGACATTTGTCTGGTTTCCCCATCGTTTGCTTTCCAGAATAATAGATTACGAAATCTCCTTTTTTCATTCGCTGTAAAGGCGAAGATTTTCCGTGGCACGCCTGAGCAATCCCTTGTGCTATACCTACTTTGACATGATCTTTAGAAGCCACAATGATCCAATTTTTTACTGTACGATCAGCCATCACGAGCCTTTTAAATGGTTTCCAGAAAAGTAATCACATAGCCGTCGGGATCTTTTACCATTATCGTCCTGCCAAAAGGCGTATTATTAATATTCCCAATCAATGTTACTTCTTTAGCGATCAGTTGGTTTTGTAAATCATCAATGTTCCCATCAATAGCAAACCAAAGCGACGTACCAATACCTAATTCTTTTCCTTCGATATCTCCGATAGGTGTCCTTATTGCGAAACTAGCTTCACCTTTATTATAAGTGAAAACACAGGCATAAGGATTACTCATTTCAGAAACTTCAAACCCTAGTTTCTCTGTATAAAATACTTTCGATATCGCTAAATCTCTAACCTGAAGCGATGCAAATTCTAATCTTCTCATGATAAATTATTTTGTTGTCGCAAATATAGTAATCACGACAACAATATAAGTGTTTTTCTTTTTTTTATTTTTTGCCTCAATAGTTGGATATTTTTTTTCCAGGCTAGAAGAAAACGGTAATAAATAAAAGAAAAAAAATGTTCTTGCGAAAAGGATTAAGACAAAATCCTTCAGGGTAAATTTAAGTTTCCTCAAGCAAAGCCTTATGTTTTTCTCCCCAGTTTTCTAAGGCTTTAATAATTGGTTTTAATTCATAACCTATGGCTGTAAGTTCATATTCTACCCGTGGCGGAACTTCTGCATAAACCGTTCTGGAAATAATTTTATTTTCTTCCAATTTACGCAGTTGAAGCGTTAACATTCGTTCGGTTATATTGGGCAAATTCTTTTTTAATTCACTAAATCTTAATTTCCCCTCCAGTAGCCAGGAGCAAATTACCAATGTCCACTGGCCGCCGATGATATTAGATGCATAAGCTTCAGGGCATTCATCTGCCAGTGCTTGCTTGTTGGCGAAATTGGTCGATGTTTCCTTAATCTCAGTCATACTTACATTTTATATAGTACATTACAACAGGCTGTTGATATACCAAAGCTACTGCAGGGGCATTACTTTTGTTTCAAATAATTTAAAATTTTGATAAAATGCAAACATTAATAATTGTTACTCATCCAGATATTGATAGCTCTTTGGTAAACAAAAGATGGATTGAAGCACTGCGAAAGTTTCCTGATCAATATGTAGTGCACCAGCTCCACCAGACCTATCCTGATGGAAAAATAGATGTTAAGGCAGAACAAAAGCTGATGGAAAAATATGATAAAATCGTGTTTCAGTTTCCTTATTATTGGTTTAACAGTCCGTGGTTATTAAAGAAATGGTTTGATGAAGTTTTAACACATGGCTGGGCCTACGGAAGTAAAAGCGGCTATCCACTATCCGGAAAAAAAATTGCGCTGGCAATTTCACTGGGTGTTGGTGAAGATGAACTTCGTCCTTCGGGAATCTATAAATATCCTTTAAAAGAACTTACCCGCCCGTTTGAGCTCAGCTTAGAATACGTGAAAGCAGATTACCGGCCGTTCTTCGCCTACTATGGAATAGAATATCATTCCACGCCAGCATACATTGAAAAAAGTGTTCCGCTATATTTGGAATTTTTGAAAGCTTTATAAGCTGAATACTATCATTATTCCTTTGCATCTTTTAAAACCGGAAGAAAGTGTGCGCTTCTAATATCAAACATTTGGTTTTCTCTAATGTTATTTTAATATGAATTATAAAAGTACAATTATGGCAGCATTTCTTCTAGTTGGGGGAATTGCCAGTAGCAATGCTCAGGATATAGATCAAAGTAAAGTTCCTGCTGCGGTAAAAGCCGCTTTCGCAAAGGCATATCCAAAAGCAACCGATGTGGATTGGGAGATGAAAGGTGGAAATTATGAAGCTGATTTTGATTTAGGTAAAATCGATCACAAAGCCACCTACATGGGTAATGGCAAGGTCGTTTCATTTGAGAAAGATATTCCAAACACACAATTACCCGCTGCGATAGCAAAGAGTATTAAAGCTAAATATCCAAAGGGTAGGATAGATGATGTAGACTGGATTAATGCCGGTGGCAAAATTAGCTACAAGGTAGATATTGAAGGTACTCCGGATGTAAATGTTTGGTACGGTGCTGATGGCAAATTTGTTAAAGAAGTTGCCGATTAATTAGCGATAACCAGAGCCATTGGATCTTTCAATGGCTCTGGTTTTTTTATTATATATGACTTTCATTAATGGTTTTGTGCCGGAGATATGTATCAAAGCAAACCTTAAAGGATCTGATAATTTACTAAGAAGCTAATATTCACTCCGGAAGATGCCCTGCCACAATATAAAAAGCTATGATTTTGTTGTTAACAATTTTTAATAGCGATTTATCTTCTTGCATAGTTAGTATAACCTCCATCAGCCAGCAATTCTGTTCCGGTAATAAAACTTGCTTCGTCAGAAGCTAAAAATAAAACTGTTTTTGCAATTTCACTAGGATCACCTAATCTTTGCAAAGCTGTAGCTGATGCCATATAATTTTGAGCATCATCTGTAGCAACCACCTTATCAAATCCTTCTGTTTTAATAGGACCAGGGCTAATAATATTCACCCGGATTTTTCTTTCAGCAAGTTCATTCGCGGCAATTTGAGCAATTTTATTTACTGCTCCTTTGGTTGCTGAATAAATACTGGTGCCTAAATTCGAAGCGGTGGCCACTGTTGATGAGGTAAACAATACTGTTGCACCATCAGCCAAATGAGGCATCAATTTTTGTAGGGTGAAGAAGAAACCTTTTACATTGGTATTAAACTGTGCATCGAAATCTGCTTCAGTTGCTTCTGCGATAGAAGCAAATACTGCTATTCCTGCGTTTAAGAAAAGTACATCTATTTTTTTTCCGCTTGCAGCAACTGCTTTTTCCAGCACATCAATCCCAGGTATATAGGAAGTGTCTGAAACGACCGTTTGCAAGTTCGAACTGTTAATTTTAGCCGCTGCCTGTTGCAGGTTTTCAGCGTTTCTGCTTGTGATGGTTACATTGGCTTCTTTTTCAATAAAAGCTTTAGCTGTTGCAAAGCCAATTCCTGTGCTTCCACCGGTGATCACTACATTCTTATTTTTGAAATTCATTTTAAATTATTTAAACGTTTTTGATGGTACAAATTTAGAACAGTTAAGTTCGTTTTCGTAACTTTGTAACGAAAAGTAACAGTAACACAAGAGTAACCAAGTAACCTCATGAGTATACCAGAAGCGTGCTTAATCGGGCACAAAAAAGAGATGAGAGCCGTTCAGGATTCAATGGATATATTGAGCGGCAAGTGGAAAATTGCCATTATTTCCTCGATATGTTATTATAACAAAAGGCGATTTTCAGATATTCTTAAGGATGTAGAAGGAATTTCCAACAGAATGTTGAGTAAAGAGTTGAAAGAACTGGAAATAAATAAACTGATTAACCGAACCGTTCTAGACACGCAGCCTATCTCGGTTCAGTATGAATTAACGGAGCACGGTTTAACGTTGAAAACCATTATCAATAACCTAACAGAATGGGGGATTGCGCACCGTAAGAAAATTATTGGTTAACCAATCGAATATTATCCTGCGGGTTGATCTGTTGGAAATTTGGACATATCCATAAAGAAAATTTCCCAGGTATGCCCGTCAAAATCTTCTAAAGTTCGTTGTTGCATAAAACCGTAATCCCTGATTTCATTTGGTTCGGTTCCGCCGGCCTTAAGCCCATTCTCCACAATCTTGTTTACTTCATCTACACTGTCTACAGATAGTGAAAAAAGTCCGGCTACTGCCGATTGGGTATCGGCAATGGGTTTGGTTGCAAAAGATGAAAATTTTTCGTGGGAAAGCAACATCACGAAGATATTTTCGCTCCAAACCATGCATTTTCCGGCATCGTCTGAAAATTGAGGATTGTTTTCAAAGCCCAATGCGGAGTAAAAATCCATTGATTTTTGAACATCCTTAACTGCTAAATTGATGAAAATTTGTTTGGCCATAACATCACTTGTTTTTTTGTTTTTTAAAATTATCGATTTGTAGTCCGCGATTTTAGTTCGGCATGACTGTTATTATAAATTTTACCTTTTTTTGGATGAGTGAATTTAATGGCAGACCAGGTACTGTTTACACTTAAACAAGTGCTTTCTACCAATCCAAACTCGTAACCATTTTTAATTACTTTCGGTAAGGATAAATCGGTATTGAGTTGTCCGCCCTTGGGCCACGAAACCCACAGCATGCCATCTAGTTTCAGGTGCGCTTTTAACTTTGGGAAAACAGCTAGCTGTTCATCGCTTTGCGTTACAAATAAATGAATATAATCAAACTCGCCGGTTAAGGTTTTGGTCAATATTATATCAGGAAGAACAATTGATTCTATTGCTTCTTTAGGCGCATTCATAAAAAACGTTTTTGAATTTTCCTTTATTCCCATTTTTTGTGCTACCGTTTTCATTGTTGTATGGTAATAAACATTAGTTAAAATATCATCCTGTCTTCTCTAAATTAAAAAAAATGTAATAAAAAAACAGGATTGAATTTTTCTATCCTATCCTGTTTTGTTTGCGCTAAGCTGTTTCCTATTTTGAAGCCTCACCCCAAATTGGTCTTCCTACTCTATTTTTTCAGAAAATAGTCAAACTTCCTGAATTTTAGAGTTCTTAATTCTCAGTAAATCAATGCCTTTCTACATTATTCAGTTTGACTTGCAACATCAGTTTTAATTATCCGGTAATTTTTAAAGATTGTATCAAATCCTCTTTTATTATGAGATGATAAGCTAAAACAATCGGGCTTCCAGGAAAATTCCCCGAAACTTCCGCTTTCAAAATTTCTTCTGCCGGTAAATATTCAATTGGTTCCATTACCGTCTGATATTCCTCGTTAGCTTTTTTAATCCATTGTTCAATTGCTGTTTTTCCTTGATGTGTTTTTCCTTCATCAAAAACTACGGCTGTTTCTGCAAAACAATTGGCGTATGCATGGCTGTCGAAATTGTTTTGCGCTTGTGTTAAATGTGCGATTACTTTTGGTAAGTTCATTTTTAGTTTGATTAAATTGTTGGCACTGTGCCACCGTCGATTACAAAATTTGTTCCTGTTAAATAATTTGCCCTGGGCGAAACCAAAAAGCCAACTAATTCCGCTACTTCTGCCGGTTCTGCCGGTCTGCCAAAAGGTATTCCGCCCAAGGCATCCATTACACCTTGTTGCGCTTCTTCTACGCTACTGTTTCCGTTTCTTGCAAGCTCGCCCAGCCATGCTTTTGATGCTGTCGTATTGATCCATCCCGGCGAAACAGTGAGTATGCGAATTCCTTTCGGCGTTACTTCATTTGATAGGCTTTTACTATAATTTATCAATGCTGCTTTTGAAGCTGCATAAGGCAATGTAGAATCGTATAGCGGTAATTTACCTTGAATAGAGGCAATGTGGATGATCACGCCACTTTTCCGTTCAATCATTTGCGGTAAAAATCCTCTGTCCAATCTTACAGGAGCAAGCAAATTTGCCTGTAGGGTTGATACCCAGTCATCATCCGTTAATGCAGCGAAACCACCCGCAGGAGTTACTGAAGAACCAAGATTGTTTATTAAAATATCCAGCCTTCCATATGTCGAAAGTACCTCACTAACCAATTTTTGTGCATCTTCTGCCTTGCTTAAATCTGCAATGGCAAAGTGCTGGCCCGCAGTTGCTACCTCCGGCGCATTTCTGGCAGTGGTGATCACCGTTGCTCCTGCTTTCTGAAGTCGTTCGGCAATGGCTTTTCCAGCACCTTTAGTGCCACCGGTTATTAAAGCTATTTTTCCAGATAACTCATTATTAAAATTAAATTGCTGTTCCATATCTATCGTTGTTTAGTACAAAATTGAAGCATATAACGGGTTTGCGCAAGTACGGAAAACCGAATTGCATAGGGATAAATTTTTCCCCTATTGTACAATTTGGAACATAGGTGTACTTTTGATTATGAAGGATAGAAAAATTCCATTAAACTTAAATTGTGGACTCGATCTGATAGGAGAGGTGCTTTACGGCAAATGGAAAATTCGCTTGTTATGGTTTATAAGTCAAGGCCATCAAAGACCTAGCGAACTGCAAAGGAAAATTCCAGATGCTTCCCGCAGGGTTTTAAATATTCAGCTCAAAGAATTGGAGGAACATGATTTGGTTGCCAAGAAGATTTATCCTGTTGTACCTCCAAAAGTAGAGTACAGCTTAACAGCGTTCGGACAAACGGTGATTCCTGTAATCGCTGTATTGGGGAATTGGGGCAACGAAAACGAAGAGCGATTGAGAAAGTTAATTTTAAATGCACAATCGATAACTGATGGTTTAGAAGATGAGGTTATCGGGCGATAAGCCTATCTTTTAGGCTAAGTTGATTGTCTGACTAATTACTTGAGTAAACTTCCCAGATACTTGATCAAGATTCAAGTAGTATATGATAAAATGTTCTATCGGCAAATCTTTACAAACCAAATCTGCCGTGTTAAAATAGCTTTCTAAACATCTTCGAACTTATCTAAAATCTGGCGGATGCTTATATTTTGAGAAATAAATTGTCTCCTGTGCAATCGTTGCATCATAAGCGCTATTTTTTCCTGATCACATAAATACCCTTTTTACCATTTTCATGAAAATTGGTGCTATAATCGTAGGCTAGAAAACCAACATCACTTTTATTGGCAAAATTTAGAGGCAAGCCAAAAAGGTAAATATCGCTTTGCGTAATTGCGCCTATGCCATTGTGCTTATACCCAACGGTTTTAAAATTAAATACTTCATTGTGTACATTTAATTCGTAATAAGCAGTGCCGTAAAAGGTATTAGGAATACCTGGATTATAATATCCTTCGGTAGTATAGGTTTCCTTAGAAAAAGCCAGGGTTTTTAATGCTCCAAAAGCTTCATATTTTAGTGCTTGGTCTGGAAAAAAAGAAAAGTCTGAATTGTACGGCGTAATGTAATCGTCGGTATGACGAAGTTCATTAGAATAAGTTGCCCTTGCTGGGTCTTTGAGAAAATGCTCTTCGTGCCATTTATGAGGAATTTTTCTGCCTTTTATTTTACACTCTATTTTCGAACCTTCTGCATAAACATACATAGGGCCAGCGTTTAAAAAAGTATAAAGTTTTGTCCATTTGCCATCGTTGCGGAAGTACACGCACTGTGCGTTTTCCAAATCGGTATGCCAACCGTAAAGCACAATGTCGGCAGTTGAATACTTCTGTTCGAATATTTGTTCCCACTCTTTTGGCGCTAGGTTTTTATCGCGATTAAGCACTTCGTTAAAAGGCAAGGAAAGTGGCTTAACAGCAGAAAAATCATAAATACCATCAGCGCCGATAACAAAACAATTAATAGATTCTACAAATTTAAAGGCATCTTTTCCCTCAAATTTAAGTTCAAATACGTTTTCTCCATTGGGATCTATTTTAATGATATGAAAGTATCCATTGGTTTGGAAGTTGCTTAAGAGAAAGAAATTGTTTTGCGGAAAGTAGCGTATGTTAACATTGGCTGTTTCTGTAGCTCTGTACATTGCATATTTGTCTGATTTTAATCCATCGTTTAATTCGGGAAACTTTTTGTAGTTAGTAAAGAGCAATTTAGGGGATAGATTGATTACCGTGCACCTATCTATCACTAAAATAGATGATGATAAGAATAAATATGAAGAGATACATTTTTTTCATTTTATGAGGTGGAGGTTTAATTTCTTTGGATTTTATGAAGTTTTAATAAACCTTGCTTCCGGCAATGGTAAGTGCATGTGTAGTTTTTATAGATGGGCAACATCTGCCATCAGTTTCTGCATAGGCTAGTTTTTTGACGTAGATTTTGCCTTTATTTATTTTAAGGAAGCTAAACATATAGTCGGGTTCATATCCGGCAATTACTTTAACGGCTGTTCCGGTATTTTTGTAAAGTGTTAAACCTTGGGCAACGATGGTATTTCCACCTTCGTTTGGCGCAAGAGAAAAATAAATGGCGATATCCTCCAAGCCATCTCCGGTAAAATCTCCAGTAAAGGTGTCCTGACTATCCAAATAGGCATTGTGCGCATTTAGCATAGTTGGTAAATACTTCGCAAATTGTGCTTCTGCAAGTTTTACGGCATCTTTTAGCGGAATTTTTTTCTGGTTCGATTCAGCTATTTTTAATTCAAGATCCTTTTCTTTCAACGCCAATTCTTTTTCTTTTAGTTCTAGTTCCTTTTGCTTATCATCGTTAGCATTGTTACAGCCAAGTGCAGCGAGCGTAATCACTAAAATGAGAAGTCTATACCCTAATTTCATATCGTTAACAATCTAAAAATTAATAATATGTAAACGTCATCGATTTAACCATTGTGCCTTCCTTTGAATCTACAATTATATCTATCAAACGCTTCATATTTACTAATATCAATAACAGCATCTTTTGGCAGATAAAAGGTTTTTTGCGATACCGATTTTAGTTTCCCTTTTAAACCATATTTTTTTTATGGTTTCATTAATGTCCACTTTAGTTACCTGGTAAATATTTTTTGGCTGTAGATCAATTTTCTCGACCCTGTTTTGCCCACAACTTTGCAGGCAAACAAAAACCAGTATGATAGGGATGATATTTTTCGTTTTCATATCTTTCTAAAATGATTATCAGTAAAGTTTTTGATTAGGTTTGAACCTTTTACCAACTAAACATCATCATAAAAATAGAATAAGAATTACGAATAAAATCTCTGATTACAATTCGCCGGGCTTTGCTAATAATTCGTCGGATTTTGATTGTTATTCGCAATTACCTTGGAGGAAAGATTGGGGTTGTAGCCTGTAACCTGGTTAAAACGGACTGCCTGCTGTTTTAGTGGCTATCATTGCGTTTTAATAGTGTTTTTTTGTATACAGGTTAGAATGGGAAATTGGTCTATTTTTTCTTCCTGGCCTTTGTTGGTGGCAATTCTGTAAGGGAAATTTTAATTAACTCACTCAACCAATCACTGTCTTCTATTTTTTCTTCAATCAAGAAGTTTGGCTTTGCACCTTCGTAGGGTGATGCTTCAACAACTTCCCCAATAAATGCTCTGCCGGAAATAGTTGGTTTAACAAATAACTTGTTTTCGCACACCAAGGCGAACAATATTTCGTCAGCATAAATTCCATACTCGCCAAACATTTTCTTAGCGGTTATTTTTCCCACATTCTGGATTTGTTCTACAACAAAATCTACAAAACTTTGGTCGGAAGCCATTGTTTAATATTTTATTTTAGGGTTAGGCATACATCAAACTACTGATTCCAGTTCGCAATTGCTTTTTGTAAAGCAGCATCGGTATTCAATAGTTTTAACAGCTCTTCATCATTTAGTTTTTGTTTTTGCGATAACAGCATGCTCCATATTTTTTTCATTGAAGATGCTCCGCCTGCATCGTAGATATCGCCTGCCATAACATGGAAACGACATTGATACCAGCCATAATTGTCGGGAAAATTTTTAGCTATTTCATTATAATTGGCTTCAAAATCTTCCAGTTTTGTAAATTTTAATCGTTGAGTAGGGAAGGAAGAAACTGCCGTTTTGGTAAACACAGTGATGTAGGGCAGTTGTTTAGGGTCGTTATCAGCCAGATAAGTGTGTAATAATATGTTGCACAACAATTCGTTTAGCCAATTTCGCTGACCAAGCATTTTGGCTGCACTCTGAAATGCATGTCCCAATTCGTGTATCGCTAATAAATCGAAGGCATTGGTTAAATTTATTTCACCATTCTTGTCGGTATAAGTTGCTTTCATTTTCTCGGCAAGTTCTTGAGGTAATTTGTCGACAGGAGCTGCATTTCGTTTCCAAAAATCATTATTTTCTGATGCGACCACCAATCTTCCATCTGGTAAATAATGTGGAATGCCATAAATAGCTTGTGGATGGGCATATTTTTTCCAATCAGTAGGAGATAAAACCAATAAGGTATAGCTTGGTTTTACATTGAATTGTTTTTGAAAGTAGGTTTCAGCTTTAGCTACGTCAGTTGATATTTTTACAGCCCTTTCTTTTGCGTTCTCGCTAAAGTAAACATTTTGGCTAATGTTGCCCAGCTTTTGAAGGCCATCATAGGTTTGGGCAAAAGTTAAATTAGTCAATACCAAAAATAACACGATGATGATCTTGGATTTCATAGCTTTCGAGTTTTGATTAAACGTATTGTAAGGTTGTGCTGGTCGGAAACTGCTTGACAAAGAGGGGAGTTACAACGAAACCTTAACTAAAATACAAATTTTAATTCAAGTATAAATGTTGAGTTTGTTGAAAGTTGAATTGAAAAACTGTTTATGAATTTGGCACTAAACCCGACAGCTTTCAAAACCCTCATTAGCAGTTGCCATTTTAATTGTAGGTTTTCTGCTCAACTTTACAATTTTCTTTTTTTGCGCTCTATGGCAATGAATTCCGGTAGATAATCCGGTGTACAACCTTTTGAAACCATTTGTTCTTTGTAAAGCCCTGTTTTTTCTCCCAGTGCAACACAACGATCTTGACATTTTTTTTCATAAACGCCAATCCAACCTGCTGTGAAATTCATTGCCCATTGCACTTCTGGTTCTTCGTTCTCAATTTTCTTTTCAATTTTAAAAAGCAATTGTTCACTATCTGGTTGTATTTTTCCCATCCAACGCAAACGAGCCTGATAATACCAGTAAACCCTTCTTTTTAGTGAAGAAGGATTATTTTCCCAACTTGTTAAAAAAGCAATCGTTCTTTTGTCTTTCATCAATTGGTTTGCCATTAGCCAATCTATAAGTTGCAGTTTTTCATTGTTTTCGTGTTGATTGATGTCATTAATTAAATCGTCAATCGCCTGCTCCGAAAGTTGTCTTTTGTCCATGATGAGGATTGCCAATTGTCTGGCAAAGAAAACGCCTGTTGCCCAAAGTTCCATTGCCAGCCCATGATCTTGTTTAATGTCTTTTGCAATGGTTCGCAAATCCCCAAGTTTGGTATTCATCCCACTAATTTGGGCGAATATTTTTTCAGCTTTGGTTGATAGTTTCATTATTAGCTTGCTATTTATAAAGTTGCAGATTAATCGAAGTATAAAGCGTTAATTTTAGGCTTTCCGCCCGCTATTGCCAAAGCCTTATTAGTGGTACTGGTTTTCTCAATATCCTTTTGTTACCTCGTCAAAAATTCGCAAATAGTTTCCACCACCAATTTTTCCAATTTCTTTTTCAGTGTAGCCTGCTTTCAACAAGGCTTCTACAACTGTGAAATAAAAACATTGTTTTTCTCCTCCCCAAACGTTATTGGTTGTATCGCCACATTGTTTTTTATTTTCATTGCCTTTTGGTTTATCATCTTTGTTGAAATTGTTGTCATCTTTGTTCTGCCCTGGTCTTTCTTTAGGTTGTTCCCATTTATCGTTTGGTGAACGATAAGCGGGTGTCATTTTGGTATCTGTTCCAATAGCAACATGGTCAATTCCCACAATATCTACCATCGCTTTTATGTTATCTGCAAAAGCAGTTGGTGTATCTGCAAGATGAGTCCAAATACCGATTACGCCGCCTGCATCTGCAACTATCTTGGCTTGGTCTTTACTGATTAATCTCGGTTTCATCATTTTTGCCATAAACTCCTTATCGCCCAAACGCGTATTTAAGCCTGTATGAGAGATGATGAACGGCTTTGTCATAACTTTTAAAGCACCGTTAATGGTATTGTTGTCGCAGTGTGAAAGGTCAACCAAAATTCCAAGTCGTTCACATTCTTTAATCACTTGTGCTCCGAATGCAGTCAGTCCGCCCCATTTAGGTGAATTGGTAAAAATGTCTCCCAAAGGAACAGAGGCGTCATTGTCGTGTAGTAATGTTAAATGTCTTAATCCTCGGTCATAAGCAACTTTAAGTCTATCAATTTTTCCTTCTAAAAAGTGTGCACCTTCCACTGATTGAATTACAGTTGGTGTTTTCTTTTGGTGTGCACTTTTTAAATCTGATAAATTAAGAGAACGTTTCATTTTATTGTGCTCAAGAGCCGAGTCCATTGCTGTAAGTCCATTTAAAAATCGGTCATAAGCTTGTCCTTGTTCCGTTAATTTCTGATAGTCTACGGCAAATGTCATCACAATGGCGGATAAGCCGGAATTTTTCATTTGCCCAATCAGATCAATTTCTGGTCCCGGTAATTCTGAGGAGAGCAATGGAACATCGATATGATTATGTGTATCTATTCCAAAAGTTTTAGCCACTTTTTTTTCGTCATCGCTCAACCAAGCCCAAGATGAAAAAGGATCAACAATAAGTGCAGCACTTGCCGCTGACATTGTTACCAAAAATCTTCTTCTGGTACATTCACGTTTAATTTCGTCCATTCTTATTGTTCTATGATGATGTTTACGCGTTCGTTTTCATTTGGCTAATTGCTACTAATGCACTAACCTTGTGACAGCAATAGCATTCCGTCTGCCGAATATAGTACAAAAGCTAAATAGTACCGCAAAATTGAGGTCATGTTTGTAAGTCGTCACGGCAATGCCGTCCGGGTGGTTGTCCGATTTCTTGCCTGTGTTGATTCTGGTTTCTCACCCTAAAAAATCAATGATACATTTTGCGGTCTCATTTGGCTTTTCAGCAAGAATAAAATGACCACAATCTTCAACTTTTTTTAGTTGTAAGTCAGTTGTCGCGTTTGATAATGACATTTCTAACATACCGTATCCGCTACCACCAATTCCAAGCACGGGCATATCTAGTTTTTTGTAGGTTTTACTATCTTCAATGTCTTGTGGAAAGGCTTGATACCAGGCATTTGACGATCGAATTGCGTCTTTGCTGTTATAGGCAAATTCATACACTTCTTTATCAAAATCACTTAGGCTGTTCTGGTCAACAAGTAAGTTTTTAAATAGCCATTCAATTACCATATTCATTCGTCCTTCAAGCAGCTGTTCAGGGAGCTCTTTTACTTGATTAAATGCTAACCACCAGGGATAAAGGTAAGTGGCTCCTAACATTGGCAACATGGGTAATTGGTACATTCCGGCGTCCGGATGTGGGGTGTCCAACATTATTAATTTAGAAGTCGATTGTGGAAAATTTGCTGCAAAACTAAAAGCAACGTGAGCGCCTATGTCGTGTCCGCCAATGTGCACTTTTTCATAGCCCAACTGCTTTACAAGCTCAAATATGTCTTTCGCCATATTCTTTTTTTCATAACCCTCGGCTGGTTTGTCAGAACTGCCCATTCCTCTCATTTCAACAACAATAACAAAATATTTTTCGGCAAGAATAGGCATCACCTTATGGTAAGCCCACCAGGTTTCGGGATAACCCGGAATTAAGATTAATGGCTCCCCTTTACCACCTTCAACATAATGTAACTTCGTCCCATTCACCTCTGCATAGTTATTTGCAAAATTTGGTAGCGATTTGATAAGTGCTTCGTTTGTGTATTTCATCCTGCTTTTTATTTGTTATTGAGTTCTCTGTTTTACATTGCAATAATAAATACTAGTTTTGTAACCAACAAGTATGAAGTATACTGTATAGTTAATATTTATTTTTGAATACCTACATTATGAAATTGATAAATCAACTTTCCAAAGAAACAGGCATACCGATTGGAACCATTCGTTTTTACGAAAAAAGCGGGCTGGTGAAAGGTCAAACTAAGAAAGAAGTCACTACCAACAATTATGTATATTATGATGAGGAAACTGTTGAGAAACTTAGGTTTATACAAATGGCCAAAGCTGTAGGTTTTACCTTGTCAGAAATTAAAGAGGTTGTAGAT
Organism: Pedobacter agri PB92; assembly: GCF_000258495.1. GTDB lineage: Bacteria > Bacteroidota > Bacteroidia > Sphingobacteriales > Sphingobacteriaceae > Pedobacter > Pedobacter agri. The sequence goes on along the minus strand of NZ_AJLG01000025.1, from coordinate 13,041 downwards.
GCCTGGTATAAAAAACAGATTAGTAAAGTGGCGAAAATTGAAGTGCTGAATAAAAAGTTGTTGCAAATAGACGAGAAAATGAAGGAATTGAAGGCTGTCAAAAAGCAGATCGCAGTTTGTATATATAATATTGAGAGCGCAGTTGACTAAAACCCTTTCAGTGAGTGATGAAGGCTTGCAGCTAACGTTTCGGGGCTTTGCGGTTCGGGGGGGGGCGGAGCACAAATCTTCAATTTCCTACAAAAGTTCAATCGAAGAAATACCGTTGAACTTTGCAGTTTCGCCACAAATTGCAAACGGCGAAGCCCTCACCGAAGGTAAACCCTTGTTAGCCATTCGTTGTTTTTTCGTCAATTCGTTCCATACTTTTTCGTTATGTCCATAAATACTTCTCTGTCTGCAATTGAAAATAATATCATTTCAGTAAAGTATAAATTTTGTTCTTTTTCTATGTCGCCTTTCCATAACTTTTGACTTATCTGTTTTACGAGATTATTCAGTTCAAAGTATGCGTCCTTTTTGTTTATGAAAAGTTTCTTGTCGGAATTTTTAATATAAAGTCTATGGTCTAAATATGTGATTTCAGTCGGCTGATAAACGGAAATGTTTTTAAGTCTGATTAATACATTCAAATCAAAAGCAGACATTTTCGAGTTTCTACCTTCTGGAATAGGAAAGTATTGCTGTCCTGCATTTTCGGATAGAATAATCCAGTTGATTGAATAAGCAACACGAGAGTCGTAAATTACGTTTCTGTCGGGAAACAAATAGGCTCCAACTTTTGAAGCACTTGCTATTCGGTTAAAATTGGGTCTGTCTTGATTTAAAAAGTCCTTGATTAAACTAATTGTGTCATTGTCACTGGCAGTTGTAATGCCACCCCAATCTTTAATAACCCACAAACAAAGTTTGTCGAACAGGTCTGGATTGGTCTTTAAAACATCATTCAGTTTTTGTCCAACGATTTTTTTAAGTTGAAGTTCCTTTTCGTATGCTGATAATGCGTTAATTTCTGTTACTTGGTTTTCTGTAAGGGTTTCGAGTTCTACAAGTCTGTCAATTTTTGCGTTCCAATTGTATAAGGTCGGCAAGTCAGATTTATACCTTTCTAGATGTGTTACAAATTTGTCAATGTCGAACTTTATTGTCATTCGGTGTTGTGTCGTTTTATAATGAGTGCTAACGTTTCGGGGCTTTGCGATGGTGGGGCAATCGAAGCACAAATCACCAATTTTGTACAAAAGTTGAACCGAAGTATCCCGTATTGACTTTGCAGTTTCGCCCCACTATCGCAAAACCCTTGTTAGCACCAGTTTTTCTTCTGTCCTTTATTATTTATTTCCAAAATTTCCACCATTGTTTTTTTGTCGCTGATTGTTCTGGAAACCACCATCCCTCGTGTTTATGTTTATATTCTTTTCCTCTGTCATCAATAATTACGATTTCACAAATAAATGGACTTTCTAAATAATCCGAATTATTATTGTATGGTCTTGTCTTTTGTAAATCAAATTCAATAGTCATTGTCGCTGAACTTACAAAATCCATTGTCGAACCGCTAGTTTTCACCAAAGTTGGAAACCATTTGTTCCAATGTTCAATAGAAGACTTTATTTCATTTGTTAATAACTCGGTAGGTTCAGCAACATTTTTTATAATGTCAACGGTCAGTTTGTTTATGTTTGTTTGTCTTGCTTGATTTAACAAGTGTCCTAAAAGATAATCGTCTTTCACATAGTTCATTAAACTTATGAAAGAATGCCCAAAATTATGAGATACACTTTTTAAAGGTTTGTGACTTGTCATTTTGCTACAATTTTTTCAATTGAAGGTTTGTCAACACCTAAAAGTTCTAATATTTTCTTCGCTTTGTCTTTGTCAACAATTAATGCGTTGTCGAATTCGTCCTTAAGTCCGCAAACATAAAGTCGTTCGTTAACGGTCATTCCGCCAATTCCTTCAACTTTATTAATTGCTTTTGTGATTTCTTGTTCTGTCATTACTGTCGGTTATCTAAAATTGGTGCTAACGTTTCGGGGCTTTGCGATGGTGGGGCAGTCGAAGCACAAATCTTCAGTTTTGCACAAAAGTTCAATCGAAGAACTGCTGTTGAACCTTGCAGTTTCGCCCCACTATTGCAAAACCCTTGTTATGTGATGTTTTTTTATCTGAGATGATGAAGTCTAGCTAAATATTTTTTACACATTCTTTCATCACGTTTGTCATAAAGTGATTTTCTTATTCCATAATATCCACCTCCTATAATACTTAAACCACCTAGAATTTCCTTAATGTATTCTTGGTTTAATGCGTCTGAATTTTGAGCAAGAGTATAAAATGCAAGCGGAACCGTTGCAATGTCAATTCCTAGCTTAACTATTTCTCTTATTATCTCATTTAGCGTGTAATTATAGTCGTCAATAAACTGTTGCTCCGAAATTCCATTCCCAATTAAATTTTCAATTATATTTATTTGTGAATTAAAACTATTGATTAACTCTCTATTTCTGTTTCTAAATTCTATTAAAGTATCAAAAGAAATATCGTTGATGTTTTTAGGTACTTGAAGTTTAATTATTCCACGAATAAATTTATCACGAACATTGGTATTTGTAGATTTGATTTGAGAGTAACTTGTATACCTATCATATTCTAAATTGTCTGTGATAATATTTCCATTTCTCTCAAAAGCAATTTCTTTTGCCAAATGTGTCATATACAAAAATGCAAGACTTTTTGGTAATTTTATTCCATCAGAATTTCTTATTCCAATTTTTTCGCTTTCGCAAAATTCAGCCCAAGAATATGAAAATTTTTCCCCATAAATTTGATAATCCCAAGAACTTGGATTTTTCCAATCTCTAAAGACATTAATTCTGTTGAAGAGAAAGCTAGCTTCGTAAGTTCTCTTCAAAATTCTGTCTGCTTCATTAATTGCTTTTAATGAAGCTTGTTCACCTTGATGATATTCCGGAGAAAAAAAATCAACTAAATCAGTTTCGCTTTGAAGTTTGCGATATTCATCAGTTACTAAGTGTTGCCGATTATAAGGTATGATACTTTCAAACTTGTCAAGGTATAAAGTAGAAAATTTTAGCCACTCATTTTCAGGAGGTTCAAAATTTGGATAGTAGATATATTTTTTCATTGGCGTTGTTCTTGTAAAATATCACATAACGTTTCGGGGCTTTGCGTTCGGGTGGGAAATCGAAGCACAAATGTTGATATTATTACTAATGTTCAATTGAAAAACTACTGTTGAATTTTGCACTTCAGCCCGCCTGACGCAAAACCCTTGTTAGCCGTAGTTTTTATTTTTCATTTCGTTTATTTACAATTGTTAATGCTTTGTCTAGGTTATTTTTCAAGTTTCCATAATTGTCAATATGAGAAATTGCTTGTTCCAAAAAGGGTTTGTCCATTTCATATAGTTTATTATTTTTAATGTAAATTTTTAACCGCTCTGAACTATGTTTTCCTATATATCGATAAAATTCAAAACGCTCAATATGTCGGAAGTATATTAGTCCAAATTCTTTTGTCCAAACCCCATTTTTAGAAATTCTAAAAACTAATTTAGGTTTTTTTAGTCCACCATAAATGAAAAACAAACTTGAAATAATTATTAGAAGCCCATATATTGTATGAATTTTAAACATTATGTATAGTCCATACAAAAGTAACAAACCTCCAAAAATTGTAAGACCAATAGGCTGTTTCGTTTCGTAATAGTCAAAATCAAATTCCTCTTTGTTAATTTCTAATTTCTTCGATATGTTCTTTTCATAGTTTTGTCGAAAAATGTTATAATTTTTATTTTTCATCATAAATTCCTTTCGTAATAGTCGGTTCTGTAAAATTACGGCTAACGTTTCGGGGCTTTGCGATGGTGGGGCAATCGAAGCACAAATCTTCAATTTTGCGCAAAGTTCAACCGAAGAACTACCGTTGAACTTTGCAGTTTCGCCCCACTATTGCAAAACCCTTGTTAGCTGCTGGCTTTTTTCGTTGTCCCATCGTCATTTATAAAAGTAAATTGATGTTGTTGATTAATAATTTGTCCACCTTTTTCTAAAAAGCTTCCGAATAGTCCACGCCAATCTTCAATGTCATTTTCTTTATTTGTGTCCCAACGTATTTGTCCAAACATATCGTTGTCAGAAGTTTTGTTTAACACAACACCAAATTCATCATTAAGCATAACTTTGGTTCCTGTAATAAAATCTTGATTTCTTTTCCATCTGTCAACTATACGAAATATGTTGATACCTAATTTGTGTCCTTGTTTTCCACAAAATAGTTCCCATTCTTTTGTCGGTGTGAACCATTCCCAAATTCTTGTGAAGTCTGCAACATTATCTCCTTGAATTTCATATAGCTCTTCAATAAATTCGTCCTTGAATTTAATGAGTTCGTCATCATTTTTGTTATCTAAAATGTCAACCAGAAGATTTTCTGCTTTGTGCAACTCGTCAAACAATTCCAAAATCTCCCATTTTTTCCAATATTCAATTTTGGAAAGTCCATCAGATTTATGTTTTTGAAAAAGTCGTTTGAACATAATGTTGGTTTTTAAGCTTGCAGCTAACATCTAAATTTACGCATTGCGTAAATCTAAGTTATAATCAATTGCGTAAAGCCATAAAATATTTCTGGCTTTACGAATGTTTAATTCAAATTCTGCAGTACAATCTTGAACCAAATGCGCAATCGCTTCCTTTGTTTCCACTAAAATAGAAAATAATTTCACTTGCACATTACGGGAAACCGTATAGCGATTTGCATTTTAAACATTCATATTTTTACTGATTTTGCCACTTAGCCCCGATAGGAGTGGAAAGCCCGCAATCCCGATTTTTTCGGGAGCGGACTTGAAACGGATAGCGGGAGCAAGCCTTAAAAATTGCTGTGGCTTTGCGCTTCAAATCCTAAAGAACTGTAAATCCTCAAAATTTATTAAATTACCATCCTAAAATTTCCTAAATGAAGAAAATCTTATTTTACGGAGCGGCGATTGCCATGTTTGCCAGTTCTTGCCAGCAAGCATCAGAAAGTGAAACAAACAGACCAGATTCTTTGGCCATTAAAGCAATTAACGATTCGAGCTTGACCAAATATTTATCAGCCATTGCTGCCGACAGCCTGGAAGGGAGAAAACCTTTTACCAATGGCGAAACCAAAACCATTAACTACCTGAAACGTGAGTTTGAACAACTCGGTTTAGAACCAGGAAACGGCGATAGCTTTTTCCAGGAAGTGCCTATGGTTGAAATTAAATCGATACCCGAAAGTAAAATGGTGATCAAAGGGAAAACGGGTAGTTTAAACCTGAATTACCTGACTGATTTCGTTGCCGGATCTCGTAGGGTACAGAATGAAGTGAGTATTGCGAATTCACCTTTGGTTTTTGCCGGCTATGGTATTGTGGCGCCAGAATATGGCTGGAACGACTATAAAAACCTGGATGTAAAAGGCAAAACAGTGGTGGTGATGATCAACGACCCGGGTTTTGCGGATTCAACTTTGTTTAAAGGCAAAAACATGACTTATTATGGCCGCTGGACATATAAATTCGAAGAAGCTTCGCGGCAGGGTGCTGCTGGTGTGTTAATTATTCATGATACAGAGCCTGCTGCTTATCCATGGAGTGTGGTGAGAAGTGGCTGGTCGAAATCGAAGCTAACTTTGCAGTCGGCAGATAATGGCATGAACAGAACGGTAGTTGAAGGCTGGATTTCGTTGGAAAAAGCGAAGGAACTTTTTAAAATGGCCGGACAAAGTGAAGCCTTATTTGAAGCTGCCAGAAGGAAAGATTTTAAAGCTGTGGATTTGAATGCGAGCACATCACTTGTGGTGAAAAATAATGTCAAAAAATCAGTTACTTATAATGTTTTAGCTAAAATACCGGGCGATAAAAAGAAAGATGAAGCCATTATTTACTCAGCACACTGGGATCATTTAGGTGTGGGCGAAAAGATTCAGGGCGATTCGATTTACAATGGTGCGGTAGATAACGCTACAGGTGTGGCTTCGTTATTTGAGCTGGCTTCGGCATTTAAAAAGTCGCCTAAAAAGCAGCAGCGTACCATTTTGTTTATTTCTTACACCGCCGAGGAGCAAGGCTTATTGGGATCGGAATATTATGCCAAACATCCCTCTTTTCCGCTGGATAAAACCGTGGCCAACATTAATATGGATATGATGGGTATTGCCGGTAAAACCAAAGATATTGTGGTGTATGGTTTTGGTCAGTCGGAGTTAGAGGATTATGCTGCGGCTTCGGCAAAAAAGCAGGGAAGGGTAGTGGTTCCGGATCCGGTTCCGTCTTCGGGTTTATATTACCGTTCTGATCATTTTAACCTGGCTAAAGTAGGTGTGCCTTCTTTGTTTACCGGCTCGGGTGTCGACAATGTTAAAAATGGCAGGGAATGGGGTTTGAAACAAGTGGCTGACTTTACCAAATTCAGGTATCATTCACCACAGGATAATTTCGATGCCAATACCTGGGATTTATCTGGCATAGTGGAAGATGTAAGATTGGTTTTTGATATGGGCTATCGTTTAAGCAACGAAGAGCTTTACCCGAAATGGAAAGATGGCTCGGAATTTAAAGCCATCAGGGAAAAGAAATAAGGCTCAACGTCTGTTGAACTTACTTCAGAAACTCATTGAAGTTCCAAAAATTTTTTTTCGGGTCGATTAAGGCTGTAAAATTAAAAAGCCTCAGAATTGCAGATTTTTAATTTGCAATTCTGAGGCTTTTAGCTTATGAAACGTTCTGATTAAAAGTGGAACTGCACACCTAATTTAGGAGCGAAAGTGTTCGCTTCTAAACCGAATGAGTTTGCAGAAACTTCAGCACCTGTAAGTTCGTTTTTAACATTAAGATTGGTGTAGCCTAAACCATTAACTGAAACCTCGATACCGATTCTTTTGGTTGGGAAAAAGGCAAAACCTGGTGCGATATTTACACCAATGCTTGTGGTGGTCGCTACTTTTGCGCCGGTATCTCCATTGTTGTTTACCACTTTATTGTTTCCAAAAGCCATTGGAACTGATAATTGTCCGAAGAATTTGAATTGGTCTGATAAACCCACATAGTAACGACCGAATGGTGCCACCACGAATGCCTGGTTTAAGATATTTGAACTAACTTGTTTGTTATAGTCATAACCTACACCTGTTCCAATTGCGAAGTTATCGCTTACAAAATAACCTACACTTGGAACTACGCTAAAGCTTACATCAGATTTTGCTGCAGTTTCTACTTTTGTAGAATTGAAGCCCACATTACCACCTAAAATTACTTTACCTTTTTCTGTTTGTGCATTTGCTCCATACACTAAACCTGCAACTGCTACTACTGATAATAATAGTTTTTTCATCTTTTTTATTATTTATTTGTTTGTAAAAAAATAGCCAGTTTTTACCTTTTTAATGTCTGACTATATTTGACTAAAAGTCAATACCGGTGCCAAAAAACACTGTCAGTATCATTAAAAAATCAGTTTTTATTCAACTCCTTAACTTTTAGTTAGATATGAATTTGGTGTTAAATCAATATTATTTTTGTGTGACTAAAAATTAATCGACTGATTAATTTCGATAGGCTGTCAGATTGACAAACTGACTTTTTTTGTATAAATGTCAGCTTTTAACCGGAAGGTTTGACACCTTTTGAGAATATCACAAATGGAAAAAGCCGCTTAAGTTAAGCAGCCTTTGTTTATTGAGTAAAGATGATTTAGTTTATAGTTTTGGTTGAATGGAGCAAATGTGCGAGAATTTTTTTCAACACATTTAGCTGAGGTAGGTCAACTATACTATCCGTTATACTTTGGATGCAACGATCAGATTTTCAATTTTCCTTTTGATTAAACTTATGGTTTTTTCATCCGTTAAATTTCCTGCTTCATCAAATTTTGTTTGTGCTTGTGCAATCAGTACTTCAGGCTGTAACACAGGATTCATATTCAGGAAAGTAAAAACAGGAAGGAAGGCCGTTTGCATTCTTACCGTTCCCCACATGCCCTGTGTAGCACCAAGCATGGCTACCGGTTTGTGCATCAGTGGTGCATCTTTTCCACGGCTTGCCCAATCAATCGCATTTTTCAATCCACCCGGAATGGAATAGTTATACTCAGGAGAGGCAATAATGAAAGCATCTGCCTGAGCCAATGCCGCTCTGAACTTAACCACGCTTGCAGGCCGTTCTGCTACCTCTGGTGTATCGTCATCTGCATTGTAAACCGGAATATCATCAAAAGGAACAATTTCAAATTCGATTCCTTCTGGTACTAATGTGCCAGCAAACTTAAGTAACATTGCATTGTACGAGCCTTTTCTCAGGCTTCCGCACAAGCCAACAATTTTTCTGTTCTTTTCCATACAGATAAAACCCCCGCATAATAAAAATGTTTGATAGCAGCAAGGACCTGTCGTTCAGGATAAAAAAATATAATCGCTATTTTTGTGTATTATCAATTCCCTTATGACTGATCAAAATCCTTCCAAAGCAATTATCGAAAAAACAGTATTCCCGATCTTATTTGCGCTAAGTTTTTCCCATTTGTTAAATGATACCATTCAATCGTTAATCCCTGCAATTTATCCTATTATTAAAACCGATTACCATTTAAGCTTCTCACAAATTGGATTAATTACGCTCACGTTTCAACTGGCAGCTTCACTGCTTCAACCTTTTGTAGGGTTATATACTGATAAAAAACCACAACCTTACTCACTGGCTGTTGGGATGGGTTTCACCTTAATTGGACTGATAACGCTATCTCAATCGACCCATTTTTATACCATGCTGGTTTCCGTAGCCTTGATAGGCGTAGGTTCATCCATATTTCATCCGGAAGCCTCAAGAATGGCGCATGCGGCATCAGGCGGCAAAAGAGGTTTGGCACAATCTGTATTTCAGCTGGGCGGAAATGCAGGCAGTTCATTAGGTCCTTTACTAGCCGCCTGGATTATTGTTCCTTACGGGCAGTTCAGCGTAGTTTGGTTTTCCATCATTGCACTTTTAGCCATTATTATTTTGAGCTATGTTGGCAACTGGTATAAAGGTTTTGTGCTTGCCCGAAGTAAAAAAGCAGCTATTGCCACCACAGTGAATCAGTTTTCGAAAAACAAGGTCGTTTTTTCAGTGGTCATCCTTTTGCTGCTTATTTTCTCGAAATACTTCTACATGGCCAGCTTAACCAACTACTTCACCTTCTATTTAATCCAGAAATTCAATGTTTCAGTTCAAACCTCACAAATTTATTTGTTTGTGTTCCTTTTTTCCGTTGCAGCAGGAACGTTATTGGGCGGACCTATTGGCGATAAAATCGGAAGAAAATATGTAATCTGGGCATCTATATTGGGCACAGCACCGTTTGCGCTGTTATTGCCACATGCTAATCTATTTTGGGTTGGCGTTTTAATTGTTCCTATCGGGATGATTTTGGCATCTGCATTTTCGGCCATTTTAGTTTATGCACAAGAGTTGATACCTGGTAAAGTAGGTTTAGTGGCGGGATTGTTTTTTGGCTTTGCGTTTGGAATGGGTGGGATAGGATCTGCTTTGCTGGGAAAACTTGCCGATTCAACCAGTATTGAATATGTATTTAATATTTGTGCTTTTTTGCCATTAATTGGATTGTTAACAGGGTTCTTACCAAATATTGAAACAAAAAAGAAATAAAAAATCCCGCCTTTTTCCAGGCGGGATAAATTTTAAAAATGAAAATTGAAACCTAAGCTAGGTACAAATGTATTTAAGCCAAAAGTGAAGCTATTGCTGTCGAAAGCAATCGCATTTTGGTAGTTTTCATCAGACTTATCATTTCTTTTGCTGTAAGCAAGTAATGGGAAAGAGAACTCAATCGCCCATTTCTTTGCCGGAAAAAAAGCAAAGCCGGGGTTAATTGATGCATTGTACGTTGTTGATTTAGATTCTACACTTTGATAATTGAAGCTTCCGGTTCCACTTAGTGATTGATTAGTTTTTCCAAATGCGACGTCGAAATTAGCCTGACCAAAAAATTTGAATTTATCTGTGATATCTACATAATATCTCACAAACGGACCCACATTAAATGACTTGTCTCTTTGAATTGAAGTAGATATTAGAGGACTGTTTCCAACGGTGAAAAATTGCTCTACTACGTTTTTTCTTTCATCATAACCAATGCTTAAGCCAATTGCAAGATTTTTGCTAAAGAAGTGGCCAACCCTTGGCAGTACATTGAAAAATGTTGATTCGCTAGCGCCATAATTCATTGTACTAACAGGCCTTAACTCATCTTTACCATACCCAATCGATCCACCAATTATAGTGTTTCCCTTGTCTGTCTGAGCAATTGAAGTAAATGCAGCAGTGCATAATACCGCTAATAATAATAGTTGTTTTTTCATTACGTGTGTGTTTATTTGTTGGCGCAATTATAACATAAAAAAACTATAAGAACTAGCTTGTTTGGTGGCTTAAGTAAAGATTCGGCCTTATAAAAAAAAAGACATCAACTATTTGGTTGATGCTTTTTAAAGGACGAATTTTAGCTGAAAAGCTTATCGTATGTTACTATTTTCCTAAATCGAACGATACGCCTATATTAAATGAGAACTGATTATTCAAACGCTCGTAACCAATGGCATCCGAATTGTATTTTGCAATCGGGAATTGTGCTTCTGTAAATAATCCGAATCCTTTATCAAAGAAAACTCTTCCGCCAACATGGCCACCAAAGTTTTTCAAACCAAGGTTTAAACCTGGGTACAAATCTACGTTTGATGGTAAGCCGATCACGTTACCCAGGTTGGCATTAAATCTTGCTTTAAGATCAAACCGATCGCCAAAACCTGGCTTATCAATACCTGCAAAGGATTTTACGCCTAACAAATAACCAGCTTGTGCACCAATGGAGAAGCTTTGCCCCAGGCCATAGTCAAGCGAGGTAACAATTCCGGTGCCCCATTTTTGCAGATTGGCTCCGATCTGGAATCTCAAATCTTCTTTTCCTTTATATGCATCGATTTGTGCATTTGCCTGCGAGTAAACGATAACCAGTAAAAATAAGCTCGTAATAATTCTTTTCATTTTTAAATAATTGATTTTATGGGTAATTAATAAATTCTTTTTCAATCTTTAAAACTGATGAAATACAGAAAACACCGCACATCGATGCCTGATTTCATTACTTCGTAGAAATAACAGTTCGAAAGAAATTTAAATTTTATGCAGCTATTAAAACAGCTGATATTACAGGATGTAATTTGCTATAAGGATGTTTAGCAAGCCGATTTGGCGCTGCAAATATATAAGAAAAGATGGCGAAAGGGAATTATTACGATAAAATTTGCAGCCATGTAGTTTAAATGGTGTTGATCACTATAAAAAAGAAACTGCCTCATTAACACAATCCTTCAGACTCGGTTGTGGTTGACGAGGCAGCTTCTTTAATTTTTACGAAGGTATATTTATTGCTGATTGAGTTTTTCGATAAAGTAATAGGTGTTTAATGCATCGTCAGAAGCAGGATCGTCGCCCTCATTTTGAATTGATTTTATTTTACCTTTACTTTTAGATGCCGTTGCATTGAAATACTCAAACCGGATGTTTCCAATCGTTTTGATCTTGCCATCTTCATCAGGAAATACTGAATTGTAATATGCTACCCGTACATCTCCAATGGATTTAATTTTTCCATCTTCTGACGGAAAAACGCTGTTATAATATTCAATACGCTTGTCGCCAATAGATTTCACTTTGCCGTCTTCTGATTTAAAAACGGAATTATAATAGGTAATTGGAGTTCCGTTAATTGATTTAATTTTTCCATCTTCTGATGGGAAAACACTGCTGTAGTATTCAATGTTACCACGGAAACGTTGTGCGTGAACCTGTAGTGAAGATATAAATATGAGCATGATCACAAAGCTGCTATATCTTGCAATTTTGATTAATACATTTTTCATGAGATAATGTTTAGAAATGGAAATTAATGGTGAAAGTAGGAGTGAAGTTGTCCAACGCCAACCTTAAATTATTCTTCCTATCGAAGTTGTACAAAGATTCTTCAGCGTAATAGTTCTGATGAAAAAATGTAACTATCGGGAAAGAAAATTCGAGGCTGGAGTCATCAGACAGAAGGTAAGTAAAGCCAGGAGTTAAACTTGCGCCCCATCCTTTTGCTCTGGCATCTGTTCTGATTAAATAGCCTTCATCATCTATTCTATTAAAGGTATTGATTTGCAGGAGTAAGTTAGCCTGTGCAAAAAACTTGAAGCGTTTCTTTACATCTACATATTTTCTGATGAAAGGAGAAAGGCCAAAACTAAATTCTTTCGGACCATAGCGGTCTTCATATCTGCCATCTTCTTCATCCCAGGAAATGTAACTCTCCCCACGAAGTTTGGAAAGGTTTAAAGGGATTTCCAGCCCGATGGCGAGATTATCCTTTAAAAAATAACCGCCTCTGGGTGTTGCTGTAAAAGTGTTAATTGCAGCGGTAGAATTATTTTGCTTTGAAGTGCCAAAGCTTAAGCTGATGCCGGCAAAGCCACTGCCTTTTTCAGTTTGCGCATAGCTACGCCAACTGACGGCGCACAGCAGCGCCATGATGATTAATTTAGGTTTCATTGTTTGTGTTTTTGTGTGTAATCCAATAATAATCATTATCGAAATAAAAAACAAGAGGGGAATATTGTTCATGCTAGCACTGACGTTTATATTCCGTCATTGCGATACCGATTCTTCATCGGGAGAAGCAATCTCATCCTTAAAGAGAAGATTGCCGCGGTCGTGAAATACTCCCTCGCAATGACGAACTGGCTAGGGGATTGGCGAAAATATTATGTTTGGGCATAATATATGAACATCATAAATGAACGTCAATTATGAACGGTCTTCATCCGCAGCTTCCCGAAATGAATTCGGGACAAGTAAACTGGGGATTTTAAAGTATAAGAATGATGAACACAACCATTTTAATAGCTTCTTCGTCATTCCCACCTGCACCCAGCAAAAAATAAATTGCAAAAAAAAATCCT
>NZ_AJLG01000024.1 GCF_000258495.1 Pedobacter agri PB92 | reverse complement strand
ACGTACACACTAGCTGAACATTAATAGAACTTGAACCCTAGTTAGTTAAAAAGTACCATGGCAGTTCAAAACAAATCAAAAGATTCATTCAAGACTTTTTGAGAGAACAAATTTTGATTTTGAATGTTCACGTAGCTGGAAGTAATGCTTATTTCTACTCTTATGAAAAAACTGCAATACATACTTATCATCTGCCTGTTTTACTTCACCGCATGCAAGAAAAACACAGGTGATCAAACCCCTGAAATTATTTCAGAAAATCAGCAAAAAATACAAGGCCGCTGGACACAGGTGTATTTTAAAAGATTTGATTACAACAAAGGCAATATTGACCGTGTTGTGGAAGGAGAAGTCAAGTCAGGAGAATATATAGAATTTTTCGGTAACCGTTACAGGTTTCATAATGGTACACAGATGGTTGACAATGGCAGTACTTTTTCTTTCGACGATGGTGAACTAGCGATTAGAGATGGCAATACTGTATTTTATTCCACGATTAAATGGCAGTCTGCCGATGCATTTATTGAGGTAAGAGATGATGGAAGCGCCGCCGGGGGGCCTGAGAATAAAAGTGTATTTGAATATTCATATGTCAGAAAAATAAACTAGCGGTTAAATGAGAAAATATATCCAAATATTATTAGTCTGCGTACCATTTTTAATAGTTTCCTGTAAAAAAGAACAACCATCAACAGAAAGCATTGACCAGCAAATTTATACCAAACTACAGGGACAGTGGCGCGCAACCCAGAAGAGTAGTATAGTAAATGGTTCACCAAGCGGGCAGACCCAAAATTTAAACGGCAATGAATTAATATTCAAATTTAATAACACAGAACTGCTGATTTATAATGGGGAAGATAACACTTCTCCAGCAAAAAAATACAGCTGGAAGGTTATGAATGGAGAAGTATTCCTAAGAGCACAATATGCTGACAGCGCAAATATTTATACTACTACTTTTGAAGATGATAACCATTTTCTATTAATTGAAAGCTACCAATCAGGAAACAATAAAATTAGCGTAACCATACGATTTTCACGCTTTTGATATTAGATAAAATCAATATAGATTAATTCTATTAATTTTAAAGATAACCAAGGCAATTAAAATTTGTAACATAGAATTTTTGTTTTTATTATTTGTAGATCAAACTGTATGTATATAAACACCTATAAGTATTATTCCAGCCAAAAAAAAACCACTTTAATTCATAGTCCCAGTAACAAAACATGTTTAGCAAGATTTAGATTTATTTGATGGTGGATAGGAAAAATTCGACATGCTCATATTGCCATAACGTTGCTGTTTTGTTATCATACAATAGCAACGGTTAGCTAATCTTGGATAAGTTGATATTCCAAAGCACCCAAATAATATTTTAGGGAACCAATGAAGTTAATTTATCAATTTAAAATGGTTTCCTGTATTTTAAAAGAAATTAGCTTGGTAAAAGTTTGTTGTTATTCAGCAAACAAATTATCAATATCATGGTTGGGATTAAATAAAAAGCAGGATCTAAACGGCTGTTTATTGAATTCCTTAAATCAACAGTTAAGAATGTCCATATTAAAATGACTTGAAACACATATAATTAACATCAGATTTATCGCCGCAGTAAACAACATGATAAACATACATCTAGTCGTCAACCACAATTAACAAATATGGCTACAATTAATACCTATGAGCGTATTTTAGTCGAAGTACGCGACAATTTAAGACTTCGATTCGAACTACTTAAATCAGAAATACTTATTTTGGTCGCAAAGGTTTTCTCGGATGTACTGACTAACCTGGTGATTTCGATCAGTATCTTGCTTGCGTTTTTGTTTGGGACAATTACCCTTGGATTTTTCTTTTCTGATTTGTTAGACAGTTATTGGATAGGTTTTAGCTGCCTTACCGCCTTTTACCTGCTGGTTGCACTTATCATGCTTTCCAGAAACTCTTTTGTAGAAAAATTACTGATCAATTTCAGTATTAGAAGACTTTTAGATAAACACCTTGCAAATGAACAAACTCGGTAGGGATATCAAAAATATAGAAGAACTTGCCACTCAGCAATTAGTGCTGAAAAAAGAGATTGAAGCAGGCAAGAACAGAATCAAGAATGCAGTTCAAGAAGCAGCGTGGGAAATTCCCGTAACAATCACTCAAAATTTAACAAAAACGCCGTTCGAGCGGAATTTGGAAAGCTTATCTGATCCTGCCGGTAAACTCTTGCCCGAATTATCTTCCCTCTTGGTTAACAAAATTATCCCGAGAAAGGTAGGATTTTTCAAGCGCATCATGCTAACAAGTGCCACTAAATTTCTTATCCGAAAGGCTTTGAAACCTTATGCTACTGTAACAGCCCCGAAACCTGAACCAATTAAGCAACTTCGGGTACCCAGACTTCAAATGACATCCCCAGCGTTAAAGATACAGGCAAAAGAAAATACAGAGAATCCAACGGCTAAAGAAAACAAAAGGATTAGTCTCAAAGGACTCTGGCAAGTTCTGAAAACGTCATTTACTGGTTTCGGAGACCATAAAGTGACGAAAATAAGTGGGTCATTAGCTTATTACACAGTCTTTTCCATGGGGCCCCTATTGGTTGTCATTATATCTCTATGTGGAATATTTATGAAAAAGGAAGCTGCACAGGGTAAAGTTTTTGAACAACTTAAAGGTTTCTTGGGATCTGAAACAGCCCTGCAGCTACAGGAAATCATCAAAAGTGCAGGCCTGGGGGATAAAGGAACCATTGCTTTCATTATAGGGCTCATCACGCTCCTTCTTGGCGCAACTACTGTTTTTGGAGATATCCAGGATTCCATCAATACCATATGGGGAATCAAGCCCAAGCCCAAACGCGGGTGGCTGAAGATGTTGCAGAACAGGTTTCTCTCCTTTTCGGTCATTGTCTCACTGGGTTTCCTCCTACTGGTTTCTCTGGGCGTTACTGCAGTTCTTGATGGATTCAGCAACCGCCTTCAGAACAGGTTTGCCGATGTATCGGTGGTATTTTTTTATATTCTGAATACGGTCATTACCCTTGGTGTGGTCTCGGCGATTTTCGCTGTAATCTTCAAAGTCTTGCCCGATGCCAATATCAAATGGCGAGATGTAGCTGCAGGTGCTTTGGTGACAGGCGTTTTGTTTTTGATCGGTAAGCTGGGTATCTCACTATACATCTCCAAGAGCGACGTCGGCAGCACTTACGGGGCTGCCGGATCATTAGTTGTTTTACTCCTTTGGACCTATTACTCTTCCATCATTCTGTATTTTGGCGCGGAATTTACAAAGTCCTATGCGGTTGCCTACGGATCAGAAATTTTGCCAAACCATTATGCAGTTACCATAAAAGAGATTGAAGTAGAGCAGGGATCAAAATCCGTACAGGATACTCATGTGGAAGATGATAAGTAAACAATTAAACTAAAAATAGCTGAATATTTCCATGGCTCCGAATGATTTCAACAATTTGGTCGAAATAAGTCATTCCATGTCCAGCGTCAAGCTCAGCGAGCTGCTGTTTAAAATATGGTTTATTGAAAGGAGATCCGGGCTCCAGTTTTTTCAAATAAAAATTTCTGGTCAGCTCATAACCCAGCGCATCAGCAGAAAATTGGTGATTCCTCCAGATGAATTTAATTTTCGGATGTAATTTTAAAAGTCCATAGCTTCCATAAAGCAGATCATCAAGTGCATCCAGACTTTGTATAATCTTCCATTCTTCCCGCTGCATAAAAAGCGTATTTATCTGATAATAAAAGGAGTAAATATCAGTAATTAATTCTCCGGACAGGGTGAGCACTTTGGCCCTTTCTTCAATTGTCACAACAGGAATATTGATTTAGGGCCTTTTGAAGTTGCATACGTGCGCTATGTATCCGCCGCTTCACCGTCCCAATTGGAACACTCAATGATGCTGCTATTTCCTCATACTTATAACCCTCAAAGTGGCGAACAAAGGCCACGGCATAGATGGGACTAATGCGCTCAATAGCTTTTTGTATATCGTCTTTAATAAACGCTCCCTCAATCAGGTTAAATTCGGCCACATCAAGCAGCTCAGCGGAGCAAATATTTGCCACGAGGCCTGCTAAACTTCTGCTCGCAGTGAGTTTCCTAAAATCATTGATATAAGTATTCCTCATAATCCAGTATAGCCAGCCACCAAGATTTCCATCCTCCCGATACATTTCATAATTATCCAATGCTTTGAGAAATGTATTTTGTAAAAGATCTTTTGCATCCTGTTCATCTCTGGTGAATTTAAGGGCGAAGCTGCTGAGCGTATCAGAATGATTAACAATCATTTCTCCAAAGAGTCGCTTTTTCATATAGCTGGTATCTGTTATATTCGCAAATATAATAAGGATTGCTGAGCAGATTTAAATAGTTTTCTGAACCAGGATTAATAAAAATTCAAAACATTGATATGAAAGACTGAACCCCTTATCAAAGTTCATAAGTTGGACATCTGAAATAGTATAGCAGCCATGAGAAGACATCATAGTAAATTTTCTAAGAAAATCCCTAAAATAGAATTTATTATGTAATATCTTTTTTGAAGGTTATTACTAATGCGGCTAACTTAATAAAAATAAGGCTGAAGATTTTTAGACGAGTTTTTGTATTAATCTTTAGGAGTTAAAACAAAACTGATTTGTTATCGTTATCATTAAACTGCAATTGGGATTGCAGGGTACGTTCTTAAGTATGACCAATCGGGATAACCACACGGGGGTTGTCTCTTGGCATACAGTCGTTCCTTTGGTCTAAGTACTGAACTACCCTTTCCAAGATCAGCATAAAATCTATCCTTTTAAAGCATCACCTCTATGCGCTATACTATCTTATTTTCTAAAGTGTTTTTGATATTCCATATCAATATCGAGCTGATGAACTACTAAATCATCTGAACCTTATTAAAACGTTTTCTGTTTTTTTCTTGAGTATCCATCTAATGGCACCTTTAGGGGAATGTATTGCCTAAACCTTTATCGCTTTGGAATAATCCTTCAATTCTATTTCATGTTTCGGTTTGGATTTACTTCCCCCAAAGATGCGTGCTATCAATTTGGCAGGTGGACTCGCAACAATTCTAAATAGCGTATTGATCATAGCCACTCCAAACTTCGATGTTGGATACACCAAATTTGGCACTCCGGGAGGTCGCTTTTGTATCTTATGTATATAAGGCCTCATCAGGACTTCATAATTATGAAATGCCTGACCATGGGATTTTCCGGTAACAAGTTCCCCAGCAAGAATATATGCTCCAGCTATTGCTGCATCGGTACCCTTTCCAGAGATGGGTGTTGCGCAATAAGCGGCGTCACCTGTCATCGCAACCCGATCCTTATACCAGTATTTTGCTTTCACCTGGCTCACCCTTTCGAAGTAAAGGTCATCACTTCTTTCAATCTCATTTTTGATCCGCGCAGATTCCCAACCCACGCCTTTGATTTTATCAGTAAGCAGTTTCTTCTGCTTTTCTATACTGAGCTTTTCATAACCCCGTTCTGGAGAACGAAAGAATATGCAGGCTCTTGTTTTACCATGGTTGTCCGGACGAATGAGAAATACTATACCTCGTTCGGTATTGCACCATCGTGCCCAGCGAGTATCCGTTCTATCCTTTTTGATTGTAAGGTAGGCACAGTAAAGGCCGAGATATCTGAAATTTATGGATTTTCCAAAAACAAGCTGCCGGGTATGCGAGCCTATGCCTTCTGCAATTAACAGTAGGTTGTATTCAGCATTTTCACCGTGTTGAAAGCTGACCTCTATCATCGAAGACGTCTCACTGACTTTAGTAATCTGATTTCCGAACAGGAACTCTGCTTTCTCTTTAACAGGCTGGTATAACAGCTCAACCAAATCTCCTCGTAGGATTTCTATCTCTTGGGTCATGCTCAGTGCATTATCCTTCGGAAATTCTGCAACAGTTTTGTTCCGGGTATTTACAAAACGAATACCAACCTCGGTGGTTGTGGCTGCCACAACTTTTTTGTCCAGTCCCATTCGCTGTACAATCTCCCATGCAGGACCTTTGACATCAATGTTTTGTCCGCCAAGACGAAGTCCCTGATTCTTTTCGACGACAGTCACTTCAAAACCGTATTTAATAAGCCAATAAGCCAGCGTCAGTCCTGAAATGCTAGCGCCTGAGATAAGTACCTTTTTCTTTTTTTCCATGCTGATGTCTAATATTCAAGGATAGCTCACCCGAACATGCTTTAAAACAAAACAGAGATGCAATAGTTTTCCCTGGGTCAATTGCGAATTAGAGTGATAGCCGACCCGTTCCGCTCTCAAAAGCATTGGACTCCATAAGTTTTTAATTGCTAAGTTTCGCTTTTTAAGTATCACAACTTTTGATTTAACCCTTTATGTAATTTTCAATAAAGCAAACCATCATTGACAAGATAAGTTTATAGTGATGAGTCTTAAAAAGATTCGAAAATATATCTTTTACGATTGTAAAAAACTGATTTTTTATAAATTGCTAAGTGTATTCAGATGTATTAAATAGTGTTGGCTTTTTTAATGACTGGGAAAGGCTACTGTTTGAAAAGGAGATTAAGCTTCGGTATGTTAATAAAAATGAAATATTGCTTCAGAAAGGAGATGTTGCCGCATCTGTATTCTTCAATTTAAAAGGTTCACTCTACCAGCATATTAAAAATGAAGAAAAAGGTGAAACTATAATAGATCTTCATCCGGAAAATGAATGGGTTTTAAACCACGGAAGCTTTCTTACCCAGCGACCTGCAAACAGTACTATCACTTGATATTCTGGAGGTATAGTTTTTGAGCTCAGCATTCAATCCATTCATTATCTGATCGGACAATCGCTATCCTTTCTACAGTTAAACAAAATCATAGATACGGCGGTTTCAAAAATCGCATTATTCGATAATGCATTAACTCCCAAAGAAAAGTACATCTATGTTTTAGACACCAGACCACAGCTACTACAAGAATTTCCGCTGAAAATGATTGCATCTTATCTCAAAATTACTCCCGAAACCATTAGCAGGGTTAGGGAAATAATTCTCCGTGGCAAAGGTTTTTATTGATTTCAATCAAGCGTAGTTACGGGAATGGTGGAATATATTTGTCAAAATAATATGACCCAGTCAAAGATATGGAGTACAATTCAATTTCTATCCGGCCGTTCATCGGCTCAAAAGATTTTCAAAAGTCAAGAGAATTTTATCAGGACCTTGGATTTAGCGAGATAAAGCTTGGATTTAAGATGTCCTTCTTTCAACATAATAAAATTGGATTTTACCTTCAGGATGCCTTTGTTCAGGATTGGATAAATAATACCATGATATTTCTTGAAGTAAAAGACTTAGATAAGACTTACCATGATATATTTATACTTGATTTAAAATCAAAATATCCTGAAACAAAGTTAACTCCGATTCGAACAGAACATTGGGGACGGGAATTCTTCCTCCATGATCCATCTGGAATTCTTTGGCACTTTGGGGCATTTAACCAATAGCCATGAATAATAAAGCCTAGTCCTATTCATACTATACCGTTAAAAAATTTGGTACTTAAATCATTTCCTATAAAAAGGAATAAATCATATCGATTGATGTTGTGGGCAAGCGTGCTAATTACCGCTATGCAACGATAAATATGGTAAAGTTATTGGTTTAACAAAAGTGACCAAGGATTTTGGTGAACCTGGAATCCATTTAAGGAAGAAAAATATATCCGATTTTTTGAATTTTTAAACATTCAGTTTATTGCATTTGACAATCAGTTATCAGACAATATACAACTCGATAAATAGCTGCGATCAATCGGTATTATCTCGCTTTCTATAAATTTTTGTGCCATAACAATTGCTTATTAATGTATATTTTTAAATCATTGTGTTTCATAGTTCGATTTTGCTCCCAGAAATGGTTAGAAAACGATGTATTCAGCGAATCGCAAGATAGGATAAGTGAATCAATGGAGACCCATGGGTTTGAATTCGTATGTTCTAGACTCTTTAGGAAATGGTATTGGTTGATTATAGGTCATGGGAATCGAACCTAAAACTTTCTTCCAAAAAGTAAAAAGATTTATATAACTTTAAATAAGAATTCAGTTCTTTGAAACGGTAAGATTAAATACCACTTACGCAATCAGCCAAGGTTATCTATAGAGGTAGTTGAACATTTCACTGTGGCAATTTAATGGCACATTTTGAAATGCAGATATTTTTAAGCCTTCTAGCAACCTTAAGATAGGTAGTTCGAATCCCGCCCTCTCCGCTAAAGCGCCAAAGGAGTCTGCAAAGGCTCCTTTTTGTGTTTCAGGACAATACGGGGACAAAAAAGGTACAAGGGAAAAAGTAAGGTTTATGGCTACCAAGAAATATAAAAAAGCAAAGATCTACACTGGAAAAGATGGGAGTTTAAAAAACAAATGGTTTGTTTATTACTCCTTCCTAAATCCGTTTACTGCATCTTTCGAACGATTCAAAGTTTATGAAGGAATCAATATGATCAAGGATCTGAAGGATCGGACTAGATTCGCCAATGATCTAGTTGATGAAATCAACGCCAGGCTCATAGCCGGGTATGATCCTTTCAAAGCTGAATTGGCGACAAATAAACTTATTTTCGAAAAGGAAACAGAAATATTACTTGAGGAAAGCAGAAAAACACCTACCCTACTTGAAGGCCTTAATACTTTCTTAGAAGTCAAGAAAAAAAAGAATCTGGCAAAAGATACCTTGGTAGCTTACACCAGCTACATCGGAAAGTTCGAAAATTATCTTCTAGAAAATAAGCTTGCCGATGTGAGATTAAACGGAATGGACACCCGATTCATATCCGATATGCTTGATTGGTTAACCGTTGAACACAAATGGGGTGAAACGACTTTCAATAATCACCTTGCATTTTGGGTTAATTTATTAAACTGGTTTGCAAGATCTCCAAGGAAGTGGTTAAGACGTGAGGATTTCGAAATAGGAGCCGATCGGGATCTTGAATTTAAAGTCGCCAAGGTAATGAAGAATCAGTATTTCGGCGCAAACGTAGCGGAAAAGGTAAAAAAAGAAATGGAAAACTTTCCCAAACTACTTTTCTATTCACAATTCATTTACTACAGCTGTATGAGGCCTGAAGAAATCAGGCAATTGAAAATTGAGAATGTCGACATTGAAGGGCGCTACATTAAAATAGTTGGTAAGACTAGCAGCAGGACTATACCAATTAGCGATGAACTTGCGGAGATGTTAAAAAGCCTGAATCTTCAAAATTACCCTTCGAATTATCACGTCATCGGAAAAGCTGGCGAGGTGTCTGATCGAACTCACGGAGAAAATTATTTTGCAAAAATGTTTCATGAGCATATCAGGCCAAAATTAAAGCTCTCAATGGATTTTACGCTCTACGGATGGAAACATACTAGAGTAGTAGATTTATTGAATGCTGGCTATTCTGATGCTGAAATCATGGGGCTAACCGGACACCGAGATACATCAAGCTATGATAAATACAAACGGGATCTAATAGGCAACTTGAGCAATAATAAGTTAAGAGGTAAAACTATTGGATGGTAAAATGAGGTGGCTAAAGGCAAGCTTTTATTTAAGGTGTTAATTTTTTCTTCTTGAGCTGTAAAATTGCGATTCGAATTCGGCAATATTTTGTTCTCTTGACTTTCGGATAGTATTGGATGCTTGAGTTTTTTCTACATGAGCAGTTTTAACTAATAAGCCTTTGACGAATATAACAACTGGATCATCTTCGCCGGCATTTCGTAAATGCGCTTGTAGTTTTACATCCCAATTATCTACCGCTTCCGCAACCGAGCTTCCTTTACCAACCACGCTTTCGTGCACATCATTAGGAAGTAGGCAAATGAACCCAGGCGATTCCTGGTACACTTCCGCTCCAAGTAGTTTTGGTAATCCATCGAGTTCTATATTATGTTTCTTGCGACGGGGCATTATCTGTGATTTGACTTGATGTATTGGAGAATTTTTTCTCGGTTTGATGTACCAGCAGCTCTTGCATATTCTTTGTACTTTTCCGTGCTAACATTTGCCTGCTGAGCGGCATAACTCACTTCATTTGGATCGTTCAAATCTACTTTAGCATCGTCACGACCATCTTGTTTTCTTTTATCGTCCATGTTAATAAAACAGTGATGCCTGCCATTTGGTTTTGAATTACCTTTGATGCATGACAATTCAGGAATATGAAGATTGGTTTAATAGTGTGGAAATACCAAAAGGAGAAACAATGCTTTTCCCAGGAACAACTATTGTCGATCCAGAAAAGTTCCTTTCGGTATCTATCGCAACATTAAAAGCAAGTCCGGACGCGAAAGCTAATGCAGCTATATGGCATCGCTTAAAAGTTTTTAAATTATTGATTGAATCAAATCTATAGTTACAAAAGCGGTTTAGAATATCCATCCTAAACCGCATTCATTCATTAATTAACACCGCTCATGACAGCGGTATTATTATAACCACATTAGAGAAATTCTTGTTTGTAACAAAAAAAAGGCTATCTCACGACAGCCCTAAAATTTACTAACAAACGAAAAATTTTGAAAAGCCTCCGAAGTACATAGGCCTTTTATGGATCATCAACTAACCAAAATCAATGATCGTATGTTTTTCATAGATATGGTATAAAACCACAATGATTTGCTTTTGTTTGAGAAATCAAGTTTTGATACAAAAAGGGGTGATCTCTCGACCATCCCAGAACTAAACAACTATTTTTTATTGTAGGTCACCCGTATAGGTAATAAATGAATTTGGTGTTGTCCAAATCTTTAAGTCTTGTACGTGAACTCCATTTAAAGTTTCTGTATAGCTGCCGGAATAGCCATACACTGGAATTGGTGTGTGGGTGGTGATGTCCTCTGCTGTAACTTCTTGAACCGCTCCTTGGCTGTTGCCAGTAATGGTGTAGAGTACGTTTCCAACGATATACTCAGGGAATAAATAATACATTTCAACAGCTGGTTTTGGTGGTTGGAATGTGTGGGATACAATCGACATTTTTGAAGGAGATGATGTTGAAGACACTATCATACCTTTCACTATGATTTCACCATTGCCGGTATTGTTAACGTTAACATAATTGTCCATGTTTGGAAGGTCTGGCTCTGCTAATTGGAAATACTGATTTTTTCGATTATATATATGATCCTCATAGGCTGTTCTAAATTTTTTAAATTCCTCACGTGTTACATTTGGGTCGCCCACAAATGTAGGACGAATCACCACGAAATACGGACCAGCTGTCATTATCTCGAGATATTCATTATTTGGACTTAAAATTTCTATTGCAGGTATTGGCAGACCATTTTGAACATTTACAATTGGATGCGGTATGTCTCCGAAGGTCATTGTTCCAAACCATGCAGCTTGATACGTGCCATTTGCTTGAGGCTGCAAGTATACTTCTTGGTTTGATTGCCCTGGCAATGTCATCTTCAAATCTACACGATCCTTTAGTTTTCCCGGGCTATCATCCTTAGCGGTCTGGTCTTTTTTACATGCGGTGAATGTTGCGGCCAAAGCAAAGCCAAGCATTAGTTTTAGATGTTTGTTCATAAGATTGATTTAAGTGTTAATATTTAAGGAATACAAGATATGTAATTAATAAACTACACCAATGTAACAAGCGAGATAGTATATGCCTAAGATGGAAAATCCTTTACGTACAGCCTCCCAGCCATGATGAACGATGTCAAAATACTGATTTATGAGTATGGCGTAATAACATCCTTTGCATTAACGAGATATCTTACAGTCTAGATACTGCTGGAATTCTTTGCTTTAATCTTCATAAATATTATGCTAATAATTTTAGTAATTGAAGGTTATGTTTTATAATTTTGTTAAATGGCAAAAAAGTTCAAATTCAGGAAAATGTATTTTGTGTGTCAAGATGGCAAAGTAAATGAAGATAATGTTGCCATGACACAGGCTTACAATGAAAAGGAAGTTGCGGAACGAGTGTGTGAAAGTAGACGGCAGCAGAACCACAAAATGTGGGATGATAAAACTAAACCCTTTCCAAAACATACAGTTGAAGCATTTTACCTGTTGCATGAAAGTTTGTTTGACCAGGGTGATAAGAAGTAAAAAGCCTCTCATTTCTGAAAGGCTTTAGATTACCGAATCGTATTGCGATAACGATTTGATAATGCAATTTAATTATTTTCTAAATCCCAACCAAAGGAAAAAGCAAACTACTATCGCCACCCCAATCCAAACCTTCCAGTCTGGCTTATTATCCTTGCTCTTATTGAGGTTGCTAAATTTGTAAACACTATCCTTTCGGGATTTATCGCTACTATCTCGCTTAAGCTTATTTACTTCAGTACTTGTTTTAGTCGTATCACCGGAAGAGAAGTCTTGAACGGTTTCCCTATTAATAAGCATTTCATTAAATGGGATATCGCGGTCCTTATTACCCTTCTTTTTGATCTTGGCCGTTAGTTCATTAGTTTGCTTATTATGATAAACCGTAACACTGACATCTTTATTTTTGACGTCAACCAGTTTAAAAGCGGTGTCACCTTTTAGGTCAACTGGCCCCTCAACTTTGAAGTTGGCCGTAAGCTCGATATCATCATCCGGGACGGGCTTTTTAAATGATATCGTTTCCTTAGTTGTGGTTTTACCTTTGTCGTAGACACCTTTGGCAATTGTGGCCAGGCTGTCAAACTTGGCAGTACTGACAGCGACATCATTTTTAATATTGACTTCTCCTGAATGCTTATCCAGCTTTTTGTTTTTAAGAATTCGGCACCCATTGGAGGTTGTAAGAACGAGCGCCAATGCAATTAATAATAGCTTTTTCATTTCTTGGCTTTTTTAATGATAACTGTACTTTTCTTGGTAGTGTCGATTGATATCCACTTCCGGATTTGGTCGAGTTCACGATCGGTTCTGTGTAACATCAAACCATTAAGGCTGTCGATAAAGCGATCCTTTTTCTCAATGGTGATATCTCTGATCTCAATCTGTTTTTGATAATAAGTTTTATCAGATTCCCTGATTTCCCTGCTTTCCTGTAACCTATTGTTATTCTGAATGGCAAAGAATGAAGCAAGGGAAGACACGGCCGCAAGTGCCCAAGTCAGCATTTTATGAGTTCCACTACTTTTTGATTCTGTAGTTTCTATTTCTGTATTTGTTGCCATTCTTATTAAAATATTAAGGTTTTAAGAATAGAGCTGCTTCTCTTCTTCTTCGTTTTACCAATCCATCCAGAACCACTTTTACACCGTTAATAGTTCCCTTATTCCATACGCCAAACCAATATTCGATGGTAGCTTTATCTTTGATACCAGCGTTAATTCTTTTAAGCACAGTACTGCCGGCCATCCCATTATTACTAGTTCCAACGTTATAGGCAAAAGATGTCAAAGCATCAAACTGGTTCTGTGTAACTTGAACTTTCAATGCCTTGGTCACAGCTGGAGCATAGTCGCGATCTATCTGATACTGCAATAGCTCGGAAGCTCGCTTTTCAGAGATAGCAGGATCCTTTAGAGTTACAGCTTTACCATTTTCATACCTGGTTGTACCGTAGCCGATAGTAGGGACTTTTACGGCATCCAAATAAGGTTTGCTCATAAACTTCTCTTCATTCTTAATGAAGGAGATTCCATTAGTTGAAATTTTCATCTTTCTTTTGATCTAAGGTTGAGTAATCGGGATCTTTAACTGGCAGCTTTGAAACTGCAGCTAATACGGCGCCTACCGTTAAGGCATATCCCGCAATAGTTTTCACATTTTCAGGAATGCCTGGAATAACCAGAACCGATCCAGCAGCACCAGTTAAATACAAGCCTAAAGCCTGTAATTTTTTAAAGAACTTCGGACTATCCGAAGTAATTCTATTATTTTATTCTATACTGAAAACTAAAATTGTATCCATTGGAATTGTAAGCAGATGACGGAACCGCGCCGATGTTTACGTTTACAATATCTAGTGTCGGATTTGCGCTAACTGAAACGGTTGCGCCGCTACTTATTGTACTAGCTGATACACCGTAACCCATGGCATCAATAGCGTCGGTAAAATTTGAGGCTATAGGTAAGCTAAAACTTACATTTGTGTTCTGAGTGGGTTCGGATTTAGTTAGCGAAACAAACCCGTAAACGGTTACGGTGTTACCTACTCTCATGTAGGTAAACGGGTTAATAGTTGGCGTCGCTGTTGTATTCGTAACGTTCGACATCGTAGGATTGTAAACTCCGTTTGCGATACTTCCCGAGGTCGATCTCGAAAGAGAGCCGTCCGCATTAACTACCGCTAAACTTTCAGTCGTTCCGATCAAATGCGGGAGTGTTATCCCGGTTTGTCCAACTTCGAGGCGGCTAATTCCGGCATTTTGTATTATTACTTTTTGGGCTGAGTTAGGTTGATTTATGTATAAAGTATTGGCTGTATTTAAAGGCTCTATTTTGCCACCCACTTTAAGCGTACCGTTTACTATTGCAGAAGTCAAGCTACTTCCTAAAGCAATATCGCCGTTGTTTGCTACGGAAAGCCTAGTCCTCCAATCTGTGTCATACGTTTGAATATTTAAGCTTCCCGAACCCCTTAAATTTAATACTTGCCCTACCTCTCGGCTTCCTATTGAATTTGTCTGACCTGAATAACCTATAGTTAAATCGTTATCTATCTGAGCCGATCCGGCTAATGTCATAGTGCCAAAAGCGTTTA
This sequence comes from Pedobacter agri PB92, assembly GCF_000258495.1. Classification (GTDB taxonomy): domain Bacteria; phylum Bacteroidota; class Bacteroidia; order Sphingobacteriales; family Sphingobacteriaceae; genus Pedobacter; species Pedobacter agri. Next base: position 23,833 of record NZ_AJLG01000024.1, on the reverse strand, counting down.
TGGTTAACCTGTCTAAATATTCATAAGTCGAGCCGGTAAAAGTTCTAGTTTGAAGCTTTAAACCTCCGGCATAAGGATAGACCGCTCCATCAACATAACCGTAAATTTTACCCCCTATAGTTGCGTCGACTGCTGTTAAAGCAAGTTTACCCCCCGCAATGGTTAGTTTTTCTGTAGGGGTAATTGTCCCAACCCCTACATTGCCCCCATCAGCCGAAATAGCTAAATCGGCATGACCTACACCTATTTTCCAAGCGCCTATTCTCGGCACTTCTGTTCCAACGCCACCGTTTATATAAGCAAAAGTGGTTTGAGCATTATTATAAGCAGATATTTCGGCTCTTGATCTAATATTACCGTTTACATCTAATCGTTCTGTAGGGTTTGTAGCTCCTATTCCTACGTTTCCTGCAAACGGTTGCAATACTAAATTTCTCCAAGTTGTTGCGTTTTCAACAACACCTATAAATCCAGCTTCAATAGACGGACTGTATCCAATATTAACTCCCTTATTGCCCAAACCTGTTGCAAGACCTATATGGAAGTTTGAACCAAAATCATTACTTGCGCTATATCCATTAGTGCGTATCGGTAGGGTTGTTGCATTATTTACGTTTGTAACGTCTTGCAAACTTGTTGCTAAAGCCGCTTTAACCTGAGAAGTACCTGTATATCCCCATGTTCCTGAATTATTTACCATAAAACTGAAAGGTGTTTCCCTTAAAGTATTAAGATATGTTTGCCCGTTCCAAACCGTAGCGCTTGCCGCGTTTCCTACAATACTGTTACTAATTAAGGAACCGTCATTTATTCCAACCCATTGCCTAAAAGCGGGGCGGTCTATCGTGTAGGCTTTGCCGTTTTTAAATCCTATACCAAAATCTGGCTGAGGGTTTAGCGCGCTACTAAAATCAGCAGGGTAGCCGCCCCAATTTGTCGCGCTTGCCGCGTTCGCTCCGATCATTTTACCTGTCGAAATATCGTCAAGCCTAACGACGTGGCTCGGTTGTGTTGGCGCACTCGTAACACTTGCAGAACCCGTCGCAATAGCGCCTACGCTCATAGCTTGCTCGGAAACGTTTCCAGCTGTTAAAACATCGTTTAGATTTATATTTACAACGCCTTTCTTTCCATTAATACTTTCTACGTCAGAACTGCTTGCAACTTTTCCGTAACTCGAACCGTTAGAAATTATCCAGTCACCGACACGAAATTCTAAACCGAATTGGGTGCCAGCAGTAGAAACGATATAATAGTAGCCCTTATTTGAGTTTGCTGCAGCTGGTAAGGTTGGAGAGTTGGTTGCGGCGTTATAAGTACCACGATAATTAACGGCACCTAATAGAGCGTCATTAATCTGTGTTAATGGCACTTTCTCTGATCCGTCTAAACCTGCATAACCGTTTGATTGCCCTTTTTCAGACTTAGCCTGGTATGCTGCTAAATCACCCGAATTAGCTTTAGTATTTAAACCGCCAATTACAGCGTCAACACTTGGATAACCCGTACTAGATGGAGAAAGATCCTGCTGCAATAAAGCTTTAGTCTGGTAAAGTGCTAATTGACTTAAATCAGCTTTTAGAGCTAATAAAGAATCAACACGCTTTTTAGTTCCGATAACCCTGAACTTTAATCCGGCATTACCGAAAACCAAGTTTCCATCAGGACCTAAATAGAAGTTGCCATACGGTTTCGATCCGGTAGGCAATGTGTCGTAAGTCTGGGCCAATGCTCCAAACGTTACAAAGAGTAACAAAATTGATAGTAGCTTTTTCATTTTTTAAATGATGGTAACTGGTCCGAAAACCTCTGTAAAAGTGATTATATTGATACCACCAGTCCCGTTGACAGTATATGTGAAATTTGGAGTGAAGGGAGTCATAACACCATTACCAGCATCATAAATACCAGTAATACTTCCAATGTTATTTCCATGTTTTTGGGCGTAAGTCCTGCCATCGTTTGGAACGATATCAGTCTGCCAATTAATAGAGAAATCAGCGTTTGACTGAATAGTGGTTTTCGGATCTGAACCGCCGACTCTTCGCCATTTAGCCGGATCTAGTGACGGATCGGATTGATTGTCATTTACCAAGCTCAGGTAAATACCTGTACCTCTAATGACAGTAACGTTTACAGGGTATGCTTCGTCGGCACCAGGCTGAACCCAAACACCCTTCCAAGAAATGAGATCACTGTTTTTGATTTTGGCAGCAGTGACGGCCTTTTGGTCATCATCACCAGCATTGACTTCTATTTGCGTAGCTATTTGAATTACCCCTCGATTGTTTTCAGTTGCAACAGGTAAATTTAAACCTCCCTGAAACATTTGCAGAATCTCATTTTTGGTATAAAATAAACCTAGCAATGGGATTTCAATGACGCTACCACCGCCGAATTTGTTTAAACGAAGTTTGCCGTCGCTGGTTAGCGTTCCGGAAATAGGTATTTCTTCAATAGTCTCGTTATACTTGCCTCTGAATCCGAGCTCAAGCGTATCGGCCGGTTCTATCTTTCTGATCATGTCGTCTAATTGAAATCATTGAACTTACATTGTTCGATCTCAGGCGACAGTCCCGTAGCGGCCTCAAATTGTGAAAAGGTCCAATTGCTGTAGTTACTACAGTCGAATTGGTTGCCCAAATTTGCGTATTTTTTTCGTAAAACCAAAGTGGTCATTTCGGAGCTGGGGTTATATTCCAACTTCGTCAGATATCCACTTTGAAGCAGCCCGTCATTATCTTTAACGGTAATATATCCGTAATTACGGCCTCCTGTATCTCTTCCTTGGTGAGCTGCTTTAATCAGCTTAACATCCTCAATACTTAATGAAACTTTGCACGTTATTTTTACTGGCGCAAATATCCTTTCAAATTGATCAAACTCGCCCAGCATGACATCAGCTTTTTCAAGGGTAACCCGTTTGCTAGGATCGCCAATATTAAACTGCTCGGATGCTTTGAACTGAGTTTGCAAATCTCCATTTTTACTAAAGAAAGTATTCTTTACCAGCTCGAAACTCTTTTTAAAAACAAATCCAGTATTCAGAAGTTTTGCCCACGCATACAACATTCTTTTAGGGGATAAGCGAAGATTGTAAGAGGTTTCCGGACTGATCACACCAGTAACAGAAAGGAAAGCTTCGTCCTTTTCAGGAACCCATGCAGATCCATTTTGAACCAGGGCAATGGCAAAGTTATCCTCATCGTATTTCCATGAATCGAGTTCCGTATCGGCAAACTTTTTACGCCTTGTAAGCTCGATCGAATATCCTGAAGTTAGAAGTTTGGAGAGCTGACTTAACTTCTTTTTATAGGAAATAATCGGAGTGATATAGGTTTGCTTGGTATTGAATTCATCCAAAGTTGTAACATCATCTTCAGGATATTTTGAGTAACCAATTTCAATCTCATTAAAGATCGAATCCAAATCCACTTCCTCGTAATAATCCTGAATTGTATTATTCAGCCTCAAGATCTCAACATCTTTGTAGAAATAATCAAAACGTTCAATTCTCATGTAGCTATTTCCTGATGCATCAACCTCATAGCATGATCCAATACAATGCATGGCATTAAGACTTTCAACAGCATCCTTAAGGCTTAAAATTACAGGACGATCTTCCTTTGAAAAGTTTCTAATCTGATAGCCATTCGTTATGGCTTTCTTCGCACCTGGTCCCATTGCATTATAGCCCAAATCTGGCCTACCAAGAAAATCGCTAACCAAATAGCCTTTATTATCGGTAATGCTCTTTATGATCCGATCAATCGACTCATGGATAAGATAGGAGTTTGCACTTGTTGGAGCTGTTTCGGTTTTGCCTTCAATCTTGATGAAAGTACTATTCATCCATATTTCAGGGCTTTCCGTTCTCCAATTACGATCGCCATCAAAACCGAATCGGCCAAATATGTAAACCTTATCGCCAATTTGTAAATCGATATTTACGTTCAAAGATCCACTCCAATAAAAATCAAGTTCACGATCGTTTGTTTCGCCAGTGATCCGGGCGCCAATATCGTAAGTGGTAATATTTCCAGATCTGTTTCTGATTAATTTCCATTGGTAATCCCAGGCACGAATACGGCCGCTGGCGCCAAAGGTAGATGGCGTTAGATAGAAGTGAAAGCGGGTATTTAACTTAATGTCAAAGCTAAAGTTTCCATTAGATTTAAGATTCCAGTCCCATTTATCAGTACTTACCGGCTCTTCTTTATAAATACCAAATGCATTGGTCCCGGCATCACTAATCTCATTTGTTGTTGATGCTGAAAAATCCGGGGAGATGTAGAAATTATGATCAAAATTTGAATCCCTTGGATAAGAGAAAATCTGATGTTGTGAAGCATCATACGATTTATCAAGTAGGTATCTTTCAATAATTGATTTACTATGCAATGGCAAAACGATACCATTCAATACCGGCATTGTCGAACCGTCAATAGTTTTAACAGCTGTTAAAGTCACTGGCGTTTCATACCGAGTTTCAATTTTGTCATCAAATGTTTTCCTTTTTACAGAACAATCAACCGAATTGAAAGTCGTTTTAGCTGGTGAATTGAGATCCAGGTCACCTTCATAATCAACAATGAATGTCTGGCCAATAATAAAACCAAACTGAAGAATGATCTTTGCATCGGTTCCTTTTTTCTTCATTTCGTCAAGGATTATTTGCCTTCCGGAAACTTCAGTAAACGATAGCTGGATAGATCCATCGCTATAATCAAAGTCAACTCCATGAGTCGAGCTATCACGTTTTAAAACGAAATTAACTTTATCCCATCCCACTGGCTCGCTTATGATAAAAGATCCTGAATCAGTAACTAATCTGAATTGATCCTCTTTTTCGTATAGGTTGAACATATCCATTATTAATTGCCTCCTCTGCTATTTCTAGCGTTTAAATCCTTAATTCTTGCATTGGTTTCAACACGATATTTTGAATAGCCACGATCGTCAAAATGGTGCTCATCGAAAGGAATGCTTTTAACTGAACGATCAAACATTCTACCCATTCGATCATAATCGAATTTTTCGGCCGTATTGCTCATCATCACATAGTGATAGTTATTCATTTTTGACATATTACCACTTAGTTCGTCAGAATTGCCCATAGCAGATAGGTTTCCATTTTTATCAATGAAAAGTTGATTAGCGCTTAGCCAGTTGGCTGTATCATCTGCATTTTTAATCTTTGTTCCGCGTTTCAAATACTTGTATTGTCTTTTAGTGTTAAGCTCCTTAGATCCATCCGGATTGATCTGAAGCTCTGGCCCACGCTCCGCAATTTCTGCGATACCTTCCGGAGCATTTTCGGTACCCGTATAGAATTGAGGTATTGGTTTCGATAAAACCAAAGCAGCTTGAGCAATACCGACACCAGTAACGAAAGCAGAAAGTATTCCGGCACTTACACCAAAATCAAGATAATGAGCACCACCACCAGTTGAAAGCACAGACATTACAGCAGCTGCAGTATTCACGGCAATACTTAGCAAGGCCATTTGCTTTTCCTGTTGAGCTGCTTTCCTTTTTTGAGTTGTTACTTTTCTTTGGTAATCTTCCTCTATTTTGATTCTAGCATCGGCATTGTCACCAGCGCCTTCTATTGCACGGTCTCTTTCCTTGGTAAATTGATCTATTCTGGTTTGAGATGATTCTTGCATTGTACCATTAATACCTGAAATCAACCCATTTGCTATGTTCGCAAAATCTTGGAAACTTAACTTTCCATCTTCCAAGCCGTTTTTCATGCTGTCAATAAAATGATGCATGGCATCAGTCATGGAATAAAATAGATCACTCCATTGCTCGCCGACTACATCCGATACTTTTTCAAAACTTCGCGCGATATATTCAGTGGCTAAATGCATAGCCTCTTTCTGTTTTTCTAAAGCTTTTTCAGCTGCATCTCTTCTTCTACCAAGCTCCGTTGCATACATATCAGTCAACTTCTTTTCGCCTTTGGTTATAGATTCAGACATAGCATCAAAGATTTCTTTGTCTGACATAGCAAATAGCGCCGGAGTAGATCTTAAATCAGCTTTTGCTTTTCTATTTGAAGTTGATAACGATGAGTTAGCGGACGTTGCGGATTGAGTAAGTTCACCAAGTTTATTTCGGTTTACACCATTTAAAACATCTTTGACATATTGAAGCTTATCCCGCAATTCATCAAGCTTTTCAAGCGCTTCTTTTGATGGAGCGAATTCCATCCCTTTATTTTTAGCAGCGAGAGCTTGAAGCTGTAGAGCACGCTCCATTTTTGTTATCTGGTCCTCCAAAAGAGAAATGCCATCCTTCGCTTCTTTATTAGATTTTTTATTATGGTCAGAAAGCTCTTTTAATCTAGCCTTAAGCGCTTCAATTCTGCCATAAACTTCCGTACCAATTACCGCACTACCATCAAGCTTTTTAAGCTCTGAAATTCTTTTTTGAATAGCCGCAACAGACTTTAATTCAGCATCAGTTAAGTTTCTTGTTTTCTGATCAATCTCAGGATAAAGCTCCGAATACTGTTCTTTTAATTCCCTAACTAAGGATTGCTGTATCGCTACTTTACCATTCAGCTCAGATACTTGCTTAACCGCATTGGCATACTGCAGGGCATTTGTCCCTTCGTTATATGGATCTGCAAGTTGTTTGAAGTAATTATAACGTTGCCATAAACGAGTTAATTCAGCGCGTTGCTCGATGAGTCTTTTATTCAATTTAACTTCGCTAGAGTTATCGGCGGTGATCATCTGCGCCTTAGATACACCAATACCCTCATATTTGTCTATTATAGATAGATTTGTCGAATTAGTCTTTCTTCTTACTTCTTCTTTTCTTGACTCTTCCGCAGATTTTCGGAATTCTTCTGGACTTCTAAGGTTTTTAAATGAATTGATAAATCCAGCGGTAAGATTTTTAATAGCTGTTAATGTTTTATTAGCGCCCCTTATGATATCTTCAAACCACGTGTTTAGGCCTCCTGAAGTGGCGATCTCTTCCATGGTATTCTTAAGATTGTTCATCTCAGCCTGCATTCCAGATACTTGGCCTTGAATCTTATCGCCGAAGGTTTTATCCAATTCATCAGCAAGTTTCGGCAATAGGTCAGCGGCCAATACCTCGCCTTTCTTAAGCATTTTGTCAAGCTCCTGAGTGGTTACGCCTAAAGCTCTAGCTGCGATAGCAAATGCACCAGGTAAACGCTCACCTAATTGACCTCTTAACTCTTCGGCCTGAACATTACCTTTCGATATCATTTGTTGAATAGCAGTTAAAGCACCACCCAATTGATCATTGGAAAGTTTAAGTACTGCAGCTGCTTTTGATACTGACATGAAAATTCTATCTGTATCTTTCAAAGAATAATTTGAAGCAATAGCGGCCCCGGCAAACGACTTGTAACTATTTGCCAGAGTAAGAAACTCAAGGCCCAAAAATTCGGAAGTCTTTCTTAATTCTTTAAGTTTTTTATCAGCAGCTTCACTACTTCCTAAAGTGAAAGTCAAAGCCGCGGTTAAGCTGTCAAGACTTAGATTCTTTTCAAATGCAAAACTCAAAGCAGCCCCTGCAGATAAATAACTAGCCGCTAAACCACTCAACATTCCGATTACACCTTGAAGCGATCCACCGTAATTACCAACATTACGTTGATGATTGCCCATTTGAGCATCGAACCTTTTTAATGCGTCATTTAGGCGATTGTATTCAGTGATTTGTGCCCTGATATCTGCATTCTGACTTTCAAAACCATTTTCGGCATTACGAATAGAGTTCCCTAGCGTGGTTAGTCTCTGTTGAGCTTCCCGATAAGATCCGGCCGCTACGGTAATTGCAGATCCGGCCGCTCTGGTTGCAGCTGTTAACCTCTGTTGCTCCTGAGTTAGTCTTCTATGTTCAGCAGTGTTTCTAGCTTCCTCTAACCTGGTTCTTGCAAGCTCTTCACGTAATTGCGCTTGAGCTGCTCTTGATCTTTGAGTTTCAGCGTTTGATTGTTGTTGAGTAACCCTCGAGGCTGCAAGTTCGTTTCTAAGTTGTTGCTGAGCTGCTTTAAGTCGATCAATTTCGGCACGATATTCTGCTGATTTAGTACGATTTTCTTCAGTGGCCGTTCTTTGGGCAATATACTCAGCTTTCAAACGGGCAACTTCTTCCCGAACCGCCGCCATAATAGCCCGGTTATTAGTTAGTGCATTATTTTGCTCGATGAATGCACGTGTTGCAGCTTCACTTTGAGCTGCAAGTTGACCTAACCAATCTCTGCCGGAGCTGTTGGTAACATTGATTTTCTTTAATGCATCTGCAAGTTTTAAAAGTTCAGATTTAGTAACTGCAGATTGTTTTTGAATACGTTTAAGATCGTCAATAACTGATCTCGCGAATTGATCTTCAGATTGTTCAAGATCTTTGAAAGCAGCGTCTAAGCCGTCAAAGTCAAATAATTCCTTATACTGAATTGCCATCGGACTGTGATTTTAGAAATTAAATCAACAGGCCCGTAGTCGATACCCAAAAGTAAGAAATTAATTTAAGTAACGGCCAACTTGAAATTACAGTAAATAATATTCAATTTTACGATATGAAAAAATTTTTAACGCTATTATTTGTGATATCAGTAGGAGTCGCAAATGCACAAACCTCAACATTGAAAGAATATTCAGCCCCTAATGGAAAGATTTATAAACCTGGTGACACCATTAAGCTTGGGAGAGGAAGTGATCCACAAGGTAATTTCAGGTATCTGGAAATGGGCGGTTGGGGAGCTGTAATGTCCTATAATTCCAATAAAGATGCTAGCCAATTTAATATAGGTCGAGCGTATAGTGGCACAAATGTAATCGTAAAAAAAATAAAGCAAACTAAAATGAGGGGGTCTGTAAGAACATTCTTTACAGTTGCAGGCGGTAACATTACAAATTACAATTTAATTATTGATGATGCTATTGCTACATGTGAGATCGCAGACTGCAACGAATCTAAAAATGCATCAAATAATACAAATTCTGAGTCTAGCTTAGATAAGCTTAAAAAATTAAAGGATTTGCATGATTCTGGCGCGATATCTAAAGAAGAATACGAGGAAAAGAAAAAGAAGATTTTAGATTCAATCTAAGAATTGTTGATACCACTATCGCCCAAAAGATCTTTCAATTCATCTTGATGTTGCTTCTGATGTTGCATTTCATCAGCCCACGCCGTAAGAAGATTGACAGTATTTTCTAAAGAACCGGCATCGTGATCAATACCATTCATGATGCCGATTTTACCTTGATGCTCAACATTTGTTTGAGTTATAACGATATAGTTATTGGATTTTACCAAAGCCTCCATCGCCGCCTCCATCTTTTCAGATGTTGCAGCAAATGACTTGAAAGACTTTTTATTTTTCGACATTGCTCAAAAATACTAAATTATAAGGGAGTAGTTAAAATATTGCATTTTATTTTTAATGCTGTTTTTGGATTATTATTGATGATTCCAGTCTGACCGCTAGCAATAAACAAACTTTCAGAATATCCATAATCATTGAAAACTGTAAAAGTCAAATTAAAAGGACTTCCATTTGTGATAGTTGCTTTCAAAGTATTGCCATCTGAAAGTGCATTAAAACCGATGTTTTCCTGAACATTTACATCCTGCCTGGTTTTCAAAACAAACTCGCCAGATGTATTATCATCTATTCTGAAAAACAATGGAGTAGTATCTGTTAAGCCAGCTTGATTATAAAGACTTAATACCAAACCAATATAAGCCGTCGATGTGCTGATTGATACACATTTTACAGTATATACCGCATCTTCAGCAATAAGCTGTTTGCTTGCCAATAACTCAACATTTCCATCAGTAAGGAATCCGGAACTATAGATTTCAATTCCGTTTTTCTCTATAATCAATGACGCCCTGCTTTGCGCTGGCCATGGCATTCTATTGATCTCATGCACGATCGCAAAGTTAAGATTGTCGCCAACCATGGCCCCGTTCAGTGACCCAAACGAAGTGCCATAAACATTGCCCAGGTTATTTCCATTTGCAGATGGAACCAATACCATATCTACTGTTGGATTATCTCCCTTTTCGAAAGTGTAATTTATCACCACTGCTTTTGGCGGAATACACGTGCCTTTCTGGTTTGCGTTTGACTGCTTATTATTATCAAGATCCGCCTGAGCTTTAGCATTTGCATCAGCCTGGCTAATTGTTGAGGTATGCTTTCCCGCTGGAATACTATAAGTAACCATTGAGCCAGTACCGGAAGTGCAATTGTTCTTTTGAGCTACAGCCGACATGGCGTCAGATTGATAAACAACATCCATCTTACCATACTTATTAATCTTACTGAAATCAACTTCGTAAAGTTCAATTTCTCCTTTGCTCACGTTTGCACTTTCGCGAACAGTAGGACTATAGATCCCTTTCGCTCGGTAATTTCGGCCGTTAATAATTATCGAATCACAAACTCCCAGTTCGGTCATAGCCTCATGAGCACCATCATCAAAAAAGTAAGTTGAGATCTTGATTTTACGATCGAGTTCAAGCTTTTCATTTCTCAAAGTGCCGGTACTGACTTCACGATATTGCTCAAGATTTCCTTCGGCCGTCCAATCAACAAGCGAAACTGTTAATCGGATCTTATTTCGAAATGTAGGGTTTTCGAAATAACGAAAACGTGATCTAGTACGGCTATTCCGGTATAGTACCGAAACTGTCATCCTTTCGGCTAAAGCTAAGTTCATTACCTGGATAGGATTGCTGATACATTTCACAATAGCACCGACTTTGATAACTAATTGATATTGGCCCGTGGGAATGCCATTCAGTGTTCCATTGCAAAAAATATTATATCCTCCATTGTTGGGGATCACATCTTTTGAAAGTGGTGATACATTGGTGAATGTTCCGGCCGTACCTACAAGATCAAGCTGCAGATTATCTGAATCAGAAAAAGGGATATCAGCATTAACATAAAAGCTGAACGCTTCACCCAAAGCGATTACAGGGCAATAAACTCTTGACTGCCTCGCTGACAATCTTGGAATATTTATGGTTTGATCAGTTGACTGGTTTGTAAACCATCTAATGAAGTTAAATCTGTTAATCTGCATCGTTGTTAGTTTTTTTAAGGCTTGCGGCCTTGTCTTCAAAATATTCCATTCTTATTCTAAAATCATACATGCTCAGTTCTCTGGCATTATGCATTCCGGCTTCGTTTAGCGAGGCACAAATCTTTTCAAACTTCTTTTCATTATCGATGATGATATTGGTCCCGTTTTGGATCCTGAATGCAACCGGCTTCATTTGGTTGATGAAGTAAAGCTCGAGCGCTTTTATCCTTTGATCGTTTGCCTCGCTTGGATCAATGGCATGATCAATTTCTGCAAGCTTAAGGTTTCGGAGGTTCTCATAGTAATTGACATCATCCTGAATAGCATTCGGAAAATAGAACTTCAATTCATCAATAATTTTTTTTTAATTCCTCCAAAAGAAGATCAACCTTTTCAGTGCTGATATTGGTTGCGAGCAACTGTTTGTAAACCTCATCTTGTTTATCTTCCGATATGATATCGACTGGCTCACCGTTAATAGTATGGATCAGGCAGACAAGAGCTTTGCTTTTAATACTAATGTTTTTCAGCATCGTGTTAAAGCATATAGTGAGATTTATACGTTCCTCCAATAACTCATCGTATTGTTTGGCCTTAATGAATAAATCAAATTTACCATGATGTTTTGCCACATCTGCCAGCGTAGATCCAATATATTCCTTTTGTAAAAGAATAGACTGCAGCAATTGCCATTTCCATTCAGGAACTTCACGGATCGAGTTATAAAAAACAATCTCTGTTTGGTTAATGGTTTCCTTTTTCATTAATACTTGGAATAAAGAATATAAGTCAACGATGTTGAGCAAAAAAGCATCACGATTGATTTCCAAAATTTCACTTCTAAAGGGAAAAAGGCGATAGCGGAAAGGATTACACCAATCCAAAATATATGGCAAAAGATGCATGGATCGTTTTTAAACCATATCCGGAACTTTTCAAAGTAATTCCATTTATTAGCCAAAAGCATGATGAACAAAGTCAATAGACTTAGTAAAACTGTGTAGTTTAACATTCTTGTGTGTAGGTTAAAGTTAAATTCATTCTGAACCCAGCATAAGGGTACATTAAATATTGAGTTGTGATTTCAGCGTTAGAAGTATCGCGGCTTTGACTGTTTAAATAGCTTGAGAACTCTTTAAAAACTTCACTGTATTTTTCATCAACATACCCGTTATAGGATTTAAAGCATTTACAGTATTTGATTGCTTTCAAAAGATCCTCTTTAATTTCCTCAAGGAAAATGTAATCCTTTGAATTATCGATCTGGGAAAGATCACCCCAAAAAATAATGGCAATATCTCGCTCAAGATCGTTTTGCCCGAACTGCTGATAATCCTCACACTTTTCAGGACCAGTGGCAACCATGAAGGTTGATGAAACGAAATTGCCATTCGGCATAGGGTTGTAATATTCCTTTTCGCCCTGGTAAACTTTTGGAAGCGTTACAATATCGCCGTTAACTGTTTCCTTGTGAGTTCTGGCACGTCCAAAAGCAGCTGATATGTATGGTAATGTTGCAATGGCTTTCTGAAGCTCGACTATAGCAACATCCAAACCTACAGGATTCGGAATTATTAAATTATTTGGGTTTGAATAGATCATAGCTGCTGTCTTACTTTATCAATAAATGTTGGCTTGATGATTTCGCCAGTATTGTTTTTATTTTCGGTGGTTAGGTCAAGAATCTCTTCGCCCCATCTTTCAATGAGCTTCTCGGTTTTAACATCCCGGCTGTTCATCTCAAATACCTCATCGTAAAGCTCAACGTAAACTTTATCATGAAAACTTCCGGTATCGTATAAGTCAACTGGCTTCAATCTGCCTTTGTAACCAATGTTAGCATATTGCCCGATCTCGCTTCCATCACCTTTAATACCTTTGTTCATCTGCTCAGTGTTCAGGTCCGATATTTCCGGCTCATGTGCTTTAATCGATTCCTTTAAAAGCTGCTCATACGCGATCTCTTTTAACCGATCGGAAAAGATCCGTTTTACATCGCGAGTGATATCAAGATTTTCGGATTTACCGCTGGTTCTGGTGCGAGTGGCGACTCTTGGCATTATGCTACCTTCCTTCCTATGGTTTTGGAGTCGTTACATGGCAGACAAACCCGGTTAAGGTTTGAAAGATCAAAATCTAAAGCAGCTATTGCCTTTTCAGCATCTGCAATTAAGCCTTTATTAAAGTTTTCCTTATTGCCATATAGCGCGTAGTTTAGTTGGCTTTTAAGCTTCATGAGTTGTTGGTTATCAAGGCTTGAAAACTGCATGCTCAAAAGGATATCGGCCGCTGCCTGTTTCGATAACGCTTCAGCAAAAAGCATTTTGTTTGAGATGATGAAATCAGTCAAATCGCAATTGATTGTAAACTGAATGTTCATGCCCCAATTGTTCTTTTCAAGATAAACCTCATAGCTTTCATCCCACAATTCAGTACCATTCAAGTGAGCAGCTTCAACATATAAAGGCTGAAGATCCATGTACTCGGATCTGGTTTTGAAAAGTTTAAAATCAGTGTGATTACACGTTCCGCAAAGTTGAGGACTTACCAGGTTGGTTTCTTTCTTGATGCTTTGTGCACCAGGTGACAGATCTGATTCGAAATAACCTAAAATGTAATCGCCATCCTCGAAAGACTGAAGCGATAAGGTAGTATTAAACCACTTAACTATTCCCGCCTGATTGTAATTAAAAGGAATTACGGCAACTGGTTCAAGCTGCGAAGTATTGAAAAGGTAAAGCTTGAGATCAGGACAAGGCAAATCAAATTGGAAGGCTATTTTTGGAAGATTCACAACAAGATCCTCTCCCTGATGAAGCATGATTTTGAAACCCACAAAACGGCCATTGTTCGCATTCTTATTGGTCACTTCGCCACGGCCATCGTATAATCTGAAATCATCAACGATCGTTTTAACCAACGAATTAAGTTTTTTACGAATGAATACCGATTGAATAGTTTTGTCGATGCTTGAGGCAATGCTATCAAATAGCTGCTCACTCAGAACATTTACGTATTTCCAATTAGCCGTTGAGGTTTCCGGATTGTTCCCTGTATTTGCATCACTTAAGCTTTCGTATGCTTTAGTGCCGCTCAAAACACGTTCTTTTGCTGAATAGGTTTTACCTGGATCGTAAACATTATATCCTAACTTCTTAGCGGTCCTATAGGAATTCACTAAATTTTCCATTTCAATAAGCGGATGAACATCGTGAAGATCAAAAAGGATTCCGTCCGTCAAAGCCGGATCTAGCTTTTCATATTGATCGCCGTAAATCTGTTTTAGTCCTACCATTCCGGCAAGTCCTATTTTTACTAAGGCTGAATTGTACATTTTGAATTGTTAAGTGTATTAAAAAAGGCACCGAGCCTCTCGGTGCGGTGCCTTAAACTTACCGGGCGTTTCCCAACGCTGATAAATCAACCTAAACCATAACTATGAAAAAGAAAACTAAACTGTTACTGGCTTTAAGATCTCTGATTTCACGATCGCTGTATCAGTCGTGCTTGAATAAGCAGTCATGAATGAGAAATCGGCGATGATGTTCCATTTCTTAACGAAGCGGCCATCAACGCAATCATGATCAAAGAAAACACCCCAGGTAAATCCGAATAATGGATCTACATACTGAGTCCAACCTTTACCAGAGTGGATATTCAATCTTTTTTGAGATTCGTAATCGATCCAGTTATAAACTCCGATCGCTCCCTCTGGCATATCGTAATGGGTTTCTACAACATTGGCCCCTGTTAGAACGCGGTTTGAACGATACATATCCATGTTCAATACTTGATACTGCAAGTTTTGACCGTTAGCAGAACCTTGAGCAGCGATATAAGCTGGATCAATGATCGCCTCAGTGTTAGCAATATCAACGATACGGCCGTCGAAGTCATGTCTACGCATAATCGCTGGAAGCTTAGCGTAAAACTCTTTTCTGTCGATGTTCGGGATCTGGTAAGCGCCACTTGCATTTGTGTACAATGGCGAAGGGAAAACACCAGTCTTGTTAGTTTCCAATGTTTGATATCCCATGCTATCCAAAGCAGAATAAACCGCTTTCAACCCCATTTCGAATTGAAAAGCTAGATCATCTTCTTCGCTGATGTAATTGTTAACACTGATAGATGGAGTGATACCAACTGCAAAACCCATAGTTACCCATGCCATCGTTTTAAATGCTGAAGTGACACTATCAGGAGTGATAACGCATGAACGATTATTGATAACCGTTGCAGCATATCTGTTTAACACAGGGATCTTTAACGGGCGAACGGCGGCCGTTCTTAATTTATCGATAGTCGACTCAGGTAACATCAAAGCTGAATTATCTTTGAATGCCTGGATCACACTATATTTTGACAAGCGAGACTCGAACTTGTTATAAGTGAATCTTTTTCCTGCCTCTACAATTGCGTCTTGAAAGACTGTTGCTGCTGTACTCATTTTAATTTATAAAAAGGGGGTTAAACAATTTGTTTGTTCGCAACAGTCCCTTAGTTGCATTGAATTTTAGATTTGAATTAGACGATGTTTAATTTTTTAGACATTTCTTCACGCTCTTTAAGCCATTCAGGACTACCCATTACAAGTCCTTTTTTAGCTAGATAGTCATAAAGGGTTTCTTTATCCTTTACTTGAGCTAAAAGTGCAACATCTGTTTTATCGCCTTTTTTGCCTGATCCAGCGCCTCCACCTTCTTCCTCTGCCTGCTCAAAATCAAATTTGTAGCGTTCAGCGATTAGGTCGGCCTCTGTTTTGGCAGCTGCTTTCGCGGTGTCCATCTGAATGTTACCAGATGCATCTTTGAAAACAATCCCTTTGTCGGTTTCCTCAGGTTTGAAAGTGTTAAGGAAATCGGATTTAATGTAATTGATGCGAGCGTCAACGTAAGCTTTGCGATCTGCTTCCGGCACGTGAGCAGGAACGTAGATCTTTTGACCAGCTAAGAAACGATCAACACCGAAACCAACCTTTAAGCCGAACGTCTCTGTTTTAGATTTTGCTTCTAAATCAGTAAGCGCTTTGTCTTTCTCAGCAAGCGTAGTTTTCAAAGAGGCAAGCTCAGCTTTTGTAAGCTCATCACCTTTTCCCGCCAACGCATCATTGAGTTTTTTCTCAAGGTCAATTTTTTGCCCAAGTAAAGAAGCAGCTACACGCTTCACATACGCATAGGTTTTTTCTTGAGCTTCTCTCTCAATACCAGAAGCCTCTTTAACATCTTTATCGATGTAAGAGTAAATCTCGCTGATACGAGGATTAAGTTTTTCTTTTTCGAAGTTCTCCAAATGAGATTTCTCTTCATCTGCAGTACGAACAATTAGGCCTTTAGATTTAGCGTGAGTGAATAAATCACTTTCTAAAGCTCCGAGCAAACCAGTTTTAAGTTCTGTGTTTGTGGCCAATTCGGCTTGAATTTCTTCTAAGTTCATATAAGTTTCCCGTTCTTATTGATTGGTTTTGATTACTTGGTAGGATCGTGAAGTACGATCGTTTTTTCACCTGACTGAACGAATGCATTTTGTTCGCCAGTTTTTTCGTTCTCGTTGATCAAATCAGCGTAAACCTCCGGGCGATAGATCTGAATTCTTACTGAACCTGGATCTTCCATCGACTGACCAGTCGGCGATTTGAACATTTTCGAATGACGAACAATGAAGTTTTCCTTTTCACTTGCAGGATATTCATATTCCTCATCTTTGTGTTTAAGCTTCAAAGGCTTTTTGGCAGCGGCCGCAGCTTTTGCATCCTGCTCATTTTTTTGTTCCGCTTCTTTTTCCTCTTCAGCTTTCTCAGCTGCATCCTGTTCCGCTTTTAATTTATCAGCAGCTTCTTTATCCTCAAGGGCTTTAAGTTTAGCTTTATACTGATCTCTTTCCGCTTCCAGTTGTTTAACTTTCGCAGCTGCATCCTGTTCCGCTTTAGACGGCTGGGATGATTGGTTGTTGTTTGAATTCTCTGTTGCCATAACTAAATAATTGATTTTTGATTATTTCAATTCTTTCAGACATAGGCAATAAAGCTCCAAAATCAGTGATACTGCCGTTTTCATCTTCGAATTTGCATACAAAGTAATCAAAATTAAACTTAATAAACAAATCCAAATCGTTTAGCGGAAATTTCTCTTTTAAAGTGACTACCTGATCAAAACTTAAATCACAGAAAGGCTCAAGGCGCTTAAGAATTTCAATGCGCTGCAGCTGCTCCGGATTGTTACGGTACTCATTCGAATAAATCTCATTTTTGATCATAGCTATCTCGAACTGAGATGCTCCGTTTGCCTTTGCGTCTGCAAGTTTTTCCGTTAGCTGTTGTGATGTAGCTAGGTAAAATCGAGATCCTTCATCAACAGTACAACCAAGATAAGATTGACCATAGCGAAGCGCTGCGATGGTATCAATTACGAATTTTTTAGCCTTTTCAATGTTGCGCTTTAGCTTCATCAAAATTGACTGCCTTGAATCGTAGGTAGATATGACCTTAATTTCATTTTGGGCTTTGCCTGTTTGGGATTCAGGATCGAACCCAACGCATGAAAATAGAATTCCGGACTTACGGCGATCGACTGCACCATTGATATATTCCAAACTTTCTACATCGGCCGACGTGATCTTTACCTGATCGAGCAAGTCAGCCTGATCTTTGGTACGTGGCGCCTTTGATGTAAGAATGGAACCTGGTCCCATGTAGAAATTATCTTTACAAGATGGGCAATCTACGACATAATCGATGCCGCCCTGATTGATGCCGGTTATTTTACCGCCCTGGCAAGTATTCCCGTGAACATCCTTAAAATTGCAATCCTCATCATAAATCGAATAGATCGGATAAGCTGCATAGTCTTCAAGATTTTCTCCTGAGATGATACGGAACAATAAACGATCAAGTGCCCAAAGCGCCTTAGATATCGGGCTTTGTTTGATCATTTTGCTTTTACCGATGTTGTCAGTCATCAGGAAACGAGCCGGAGCGTAGCCAAGTAAATGTCTGTTTTCAATATGAATTGTGATTGACTTTAGATCTTCACCATCGATATTGTACGTCCGATAATAGTTTTCATCGATAGAAACGATACGGCCCTGATCCTTATAAGCAAGAAACGAGATATTCCCATCGTCATTTATCTCGATCGCAATTACCCTTTCGATGTTCAGATTAAAAACATAAGGCTGAGGCTTTCCATTTCCTTTGATGATTGCCATATCAACAACCTGGATAGTGTTAACCCGGTTACGGATAGCTTCAAAACATTCATTTTCCCAGAATTGGGAAAACTCCATCCATTCAAGATAGTTGGTAAAGTCCTCACGGCTCTCAGGCCTTGAAAATTGATAGCTTAAGTTTTTATTTTGCGCATCAAATACTTTGGAAAGTTCAGAAAATACAACATCAACCAGATCCGTTGTAGGAACTGGAAAGTCGAACACTTCAGTAAATCTTAGATACTTATCTTTCGGAAGTATCTTTTCGATCCTGCTTAAAAAGGTTTTGTAATACGATGAAGTATCAGATGCATCGGTACATAGCTGACTATGAAACCGAATTCGTTCCTCGTGAGCTATTGCCTTTGCGACCAGCTCGTGATTTACTTTGTCCTGAATTAACTTGATCGCTTGTTCTGATGATAACACCATTGTTGTTTAGCTCGAATTTCTGACCTTCTTTTAATTTCCAACCATCTGGCGCATTTCCCTGCACCTTGAGTAATCGATTGGCATGCTCAAGGGAGAATGTCCGGCCTTTCGGTTCGGACGGACATTCTAATACAACTTGCGTTACCATGATTATGGAGTTACAGTAACAGCTGGATAAGTTGCAAGGATGTTGAATGAAGGAGTGTATTTAACAAGATTGTTAGACCATCCAAATTCAAGCATGAACTTACCGATCGATGAATTGGACTTGCCTTTTTCAGCAACTACATCCGTATCACCTAAAAAGAAGTTGTAAATCGGGATTAAAACAGTTGTTTTGTCAACGATCAAATCGCCATCAGAATTGATAATTCCGAAACCCAATTCAGAAACGCCAGGCTGAATGGCGCTGTATGGAGTAAGCTTTTGCATTGCTGCTCTGATAGCTGGCTCAATACCACGAGGGTTGAATGTTGCAGCTGCATTACCGCCATCAACAAGCTCAGGCATACGACGAAGGTTTGTTTCACCGCCCTCTTCAACTGAATCAGTACCGGCAATAACAAGATTGGTGATGTAGTTAGTTACTACGATCTTGGTTTCATCGGTTGCAGAAATTAAAGCATCCCATGCCGTTTTGGTAAGGATAGAAGTTGGAGTAAATGGAGCGGTTGCACCAATACGACCGAAGAAAAGCTTTGCGCCTTGGCCGATTTTAAAATTACAGTTTTGTCTAAGGATCTCAATTAGAGCATCCTCTAATGGACAGTCGCCAAATAAATTCATTTTTAATTTGATTTAAAGTGAATAATTATCCGCAGTCCCGTAGCGAGAATATTTAAAAGAACAGGCCTATGGCCATTTAAGTTCAAATATAGAAAAAATATTTGATTGCAAACTTTTGATTATTTTATAATCTATTTACACTGGTGATTTGTATACCGTCTATTTTATTGACAATTAAGTGAGCTCTTAAATAGCTATCATCAACCAGTTTGGAGAATGTAAAACCGACATCAAATTTACCGTCAGATGTAAGTGACCCACCTCGATAAGCCGCATTATTATCAACTTTCTTGAGAAACTGATGCAGAGAACTCACGATTGTTGTCATGTTATGAATACTGGAATCAGCCGTGCCACTAATATTGAATGATCTATTTTGTTGTACGTTTGGATATGATGGTGGAGATGGCTTTGATTGAAAGGAACTGTTTTTAATATCATTTATTGCATTCATAAATTTGGTTTCCATTTGATTAACCGTATTCATAAGCAAATTTATAGGATCATCCTGTTTAACATTCTTCAAAATCGACTCTTGCTGCAATACATCATAAATAGGATTTTCAGGCAGTTCACCAGTTAGTGCTTCCTCAATCATAGCCCTCAATTGAGGCTTAGCAGCTTCAGATCCTGCTAACGAGTCGATATAGAATATTGTTCTCTGATCAGTAATATCAAATGGCAATCTGGTCCCTTTCTCAGCCATAGTAATAACCGGCAGACGAGCAGCATGCCTAAGTGCTAACTCGTACATAACATTTGGGTTTAAATCTGTCAAATTCGCAATTGCGAGTTTGTCTTCTAAAATCCTTTTGATAATTTGTTTATTGATTGAACCCGATGTATTTATCTCGTTTGCCGGCGTTGCCTTAAAATTGAATTCTTTCAATACGGGGTTAATCACGGAGTTTATCAATCCCATAGCTTTAACAAATGTTTCTGAATTGTATTCTCCGATTGGTGTTATTATGAAACACTCGTTAATTACAGGAATATCATTTAGGGGACCTTGGTTTTCTTCTTTTTGTTTTTCTGATTGCTTAGCCATGAGCCATTAATTTAGGTTGGCTAAAATAGTAATCTTTTTACATTTCATTCAGCAGAAAATTATTATATATTTACGATCTAATACTGCTCTCAAATGCCTTACGATAAAATCTCAAAAAATACACACTGTGATTGCCTAACTGACGCCCACGAAGATTTGACAAATTTTTTTGCTAGAAGTGTTAAAAGGGCTCCGAGCCTCAAGAACTCAGATTTTAAAAATCATATTGAAAGAAACAAGATCCCAAGCGACGAGTCTAAATGCGAGGAAGTCTGTGGTTATAATGGTGTATCAATTGAACTTTGGAATGATTCGAGCTCTTCGTTGCTATTAGAAAAATATAAATATTCAGCAGCAATAAGTCCCCAGTTCAAGAAAAACCTATGTATCATTAAATTTAAGGCAAATAAAGGACTTGTTAAACATACTCCAAATCAGATAGTTTATAACGAATATCACTATGACTTTTACAAGGAAGATTCATTTACAGTAGAAGATGTCGAATTGATTGATATGATTCCTTTAACCATAGTTTAATTATGTTCGATATCAATACAGATAGTTCCATCAATTCTGATTTGCCGATTATAACCGACAACTATCAAATTCTTCATTTCGATGAATATCCAATTTTATTTACAGGGACTAATCGTTATGGCAACAAATTATTGGGCTCTTTCGTAAGTGAAGATGAAGATAATGATATATTTAGATACTTTGTGATTATAGTTGATGACAGACAATTTAGTAGCTACTTCGCTAAAGCCATATCATATAGAGATTTGATAAAAAGCTCAAAGGAAATCTTTGTTATAGATAGGGATATTAATGACAAAGTTTTACATAAATACCTACTCTCCACAGAATATATACCATCAGATTATTTACCATTACCTAACTCCTTTATACCAGATACGTTTCTAGCATTGGATGAACTTAGCTTTTCATTTTCACTGCGAGGTAAATTAGCAGATTTTCATAAGGCGTTGGTAAACGATGTGAATAACATCAACTTGAAAATATATAATTACCTTGAGGAAAGTTTACATGCACTAAGCATGTTCAATATTTTTCCTAGAATATATTCTCAACCCTCTCAAATTGGAAGTTATAGATTGAATTTTGATATCGAATTTGAAGCCAAAGAACAAATAACACTTTTCGCTATTGATAAGAAAAAAGTTGCCGAATTTTTAAATGGATATCTCAATTACGTTGCTTACGATTTCCCAAATGAAGAGGATGGATTTTTAGTAAAACAGCCTGAAAATTCAGCACAATTCAGGACCCTAAAACGTAGTTTCGAAGACATCATAACTAGTGCCCATTTGGCTCCTATCTCAACCGTGTCGGATATTTTGGTTGATAGCATAAATAATTCAGCTGAAAAACTTTCCAACGTTACCGAATTCTTGAAATCCAATAATAGCTTTGACACAATTGAAGTCGGAAAATTGAGTGACGCAGGAAAATTTTCAACGATAGGTTATTTATCGACAAATTATAAGGATGAAATTGAATCAAAGTTGCTTCCTGAAGAGGTGTTTTTAGAAACATCGGTCGTAATCATGGATGAAGCTCCAAAGCCATATCGGATTCTGGTTTTCAGAATTAATAGTGAAACTGGAAGGGGCGGAGCACGACTATATTATAACAATGAAACTGAAGAATATTCAAAAGTTGCTTTAATAATCTATAAAAATGAAGGCGACTATTCAAATTCAACTTTTACAAAAAGTTTAAATGAAAATAAAGTTGTTGATGTAGTTGGAATAGCTACACAGATCAATGGGGTTTATAAAAAATTGGAATGTTATGTCTAACATCTCGAATTATAATTAATTTCTTCTACCAGTTGAGCGTTCGCCGCCTCCGTAAATCTCATGAGTAATTACAGCATAACGAGCTTCATCTTTCAAGTGATTATGTTTGTCGATCGGTTTACCAGTTGGAAGTTTATCAGCACCTAATTGATATTTGTATTCTTGATTCTCAAACCAGAAATCAGTTGAATCTTCAGTAATATACCAGGTCAATCCTTGAAGCTTTTTAATTCCGAAATCAACGGAGTCGGGACCTTTTACAGCACCATAAACATTAAGCCTTTCATCGATCAATTCCTGAATAGATTTACTCTCCGCTGAATCTGCATAAATTGGTGAGTTGGGATGACGGATTACAAGCTTTATCCGTTCGGCCAATTGTTGGTTAGTAAGTTCCTGCTCATAGATAAGCTGCTTACTCCAAAGCGTATTATTATGCCGCTTATGTTCAGCAAAAGCAACAGGATCAGGATAGAAACCAAAATCGAGGCCGTAAAATGGTTCATACGGTAATGCATCATATTCCGCTGCAGTACATGGTTTAACTTTCTTGTAAATCCTACCTTTAGCACCTTCAGAAACAAGTCCCAAAACATCACGATAATAGAAATCCTCGTTATACATTGGCGATTCAGGATCCCCGTACTGATGATATTTAGAGATTGTTTTTGAGTTGAGGTTCTTGAGGTTGTCAAGGAACGTAGTATGAATCGATAGCAGATCCGGATTAGTTTTCGGACTTGCTCTGTACCATCCTTCAATCTCAGTTCCTACGCTGCTCACTGCTGGCATGAGATTATACCAGCGCTTCATTATCCAATGATTCTTACCTGGTGGATTGAAAAGCATTATGATCTCAATGTTTTCGATCTTGTTGGTACGAATACTATCATCCAGTTTATTGAAGTCACTTTCGTCTACCTCTTCGGCCTCTTCAATCAAAACGTGAGTAATACCGGCAATAGATTTCAGTTTCGCTGATGACTTGGATGATGCTGACTTAAAACCTTTAGATATGATTGTGTTGCCAGTCGGCTTATAAAGAATGGTTTTCTTTGACTCGTTTATGGTGAAGTCGTCTTCGTTTAAGTTTCCTGCTTCAACCTGGACATTAAGCCTATCTTTGAAATCCTGAAATAAAGATCCGGCGATATCGCCAAAGATTTCACGGACAAACAGTCCCCTGAAATATTCCTTTTTGGTGATTAGAAAAAGAAAGTAATCAGTCGCAGCATGGGAGCCGCCGCGGGCACGGCCACCCCAAAGATGTTTGTACCTCGTATCAGAACTGAAAAGAGGTTTAAATTTTACATTTACACTGAAACTAGGAGTTGCTAACATTTGAAAACAAAGTTATCAAATATAAGCATTATCGGGAAATCAGCCGATAATTGATTTTATCGGTTTTCATCCGATATTGAAGTTTCTGAAAGATTATGTCGATT